>DATCTA010000191.1:0-30675 GCA_036568165.1 Sulfurovum sp. | reverse complement strand
CTGGGTGACACGGTGGTGCTTACATTGGCACATCATAACTCCATTATGACGAAAATGCCTTATTTTAGTTATGCAACAGGTTGGCATCAAGATAAAAGATATTGGCGGTACTCCAATGATAATCTTGTAAGTGTCTGGCTGGCTTTGGACAATGAAGACAGTGATAACGGTGTACTCGAGTTCATACCCGGAAGTCATTTGATGAAGTTTGAATCTGGACAGTTTGATGAAAAAGAGTATTTTAGAGAAGATGTAGATAAAAATGCGCTTTTGATCGAAAAAAAAGTATCTACATCGTTGAATAAGGGTGATATCATTATTTTTCATTCGTTACTCTTGCACAGGGCAGACAAAAACACGACTCAGGAGCCAAAGATAGCTTTCGTCTATACGGTAAAAGGTGAGAGTACACATGCTATCGAAGGATCAAGGTCTTCGGAGTATCCGGAGATAAAACTGGAACAACTCTAAATAAGACCTATCTACTCTCATTTTGTTTCTTTTTAGCGAATAATTATCAGAAATTTTAAAAAATATAAGCTGTAACAATAGTTTTTATAAGAATTGTAGGTTATAATGTATGTAAAATTTAAAGGAATTAATATGGCAAAATATATAGATTTAACAGCTGAAAACTTTGATGCGACTATCGCAGAAGGTGTATCAATGGTAGATTTTTGGGCTCCATGGTGTGGGCCATGTAGAATGATCGCTCCAGTTATCGAAGAGCTTGCTGAAGATTTTGAAGGTAAAGCAAAGATATGTAAAGTGAACACAGATGAGCAGCAAGAAATCGCAGTAAAATATGGTATCAGATCTATCCCGGCGATCCTTTTCTTCAAAAATGGTGAATTGGTAGACCAAATGATAGGTGCAGCTTCTAAAGATGCATTTGCTGAAAAATTGAATGCACAACTGTAAGTTTTGCATCTAAGAGGAGGCATGCCTCCTCTTGTTTTACACTTCTTTTATATCTATTTAGATAAAATCTTCTAAAATTTTTAATCAAGTATTTATTGTATAATCAAGCATTATTTGTTTAAGTATTTTACTTTTTAGGATTTTGAATGTTGGATTGCGCAATTATCGGTGGAGGACCGGCTGGGCTTACGGCCGGACTCTATACGACACGTGGCGGACTTAAGAATGTTACACTGTTTGAGACAGGAATGCCTGGAGGGCAGATCACACAAAGTTCTGAGATAGAGAACTATCCGGGATTTTTTGAACATGACAAGACAGGTATGGATTTTATGAATACCTGGCAGAAACAGTGTTTTCACTTCGGGCTCAAACATGAAATGAAAAAAGTAGAGGCCGTTGCCAAGACGGGTGAGCATTTTACCATCAGACTTGAAGGCGGAGAGAGGGTCGAAGCACTTACAGTGATCGTATGTACAGGCTCAACACCGAAAAGATCGGGAGTAAAAGGTGAAGATGAATACTATGGAAGAGGTGTAAGTACCTGTGCAACATGTGACGGATTTTTCTATAAAGACAAGCCGGTTACTGTACTGGGTGGGGGCGATACTGCACTTGAAGAGGCCTTCTATCTTTCAAATATCTGTTCTGATGTCTATGTAGTACATCGAAGAGATGAGTTCAGAGCGGCGCCTCCGACTTTGGACAGGGCAAAAAGAAAAGAAAATATACATCTTATCACTAACTCTGTCATCGATGAGATACTTGGAGATGCCACCGGCGTTACAGGGGTGAACATTAAAAGCAATGATGGAACGGTCACACACATGGCAAATACAGGACTTTTTATCTTTGTAGGGCATAATGTAAACAATGAAGTGCTAAAAGATGAGAACGGTGGTTTCATTTGTGAGATGAATGATTGGGGACAGGTGATCGTAGATCTAAGCATGAGAACATCCGTAGAAGGGCTTTTTGCAGCAGGTGATATGCGTATAGAAGCCCCAAAACAAGTGGTTTCAGCAGCAGGGGACGGTGCGGTAGCCGCACTACAAGTAATTTCATATATTCAGGAGCAGCAGTAAATGGCAAAAGTTGGTATAGTAGGCAGTACAGGTAGAATGGGTGCACATTTGATCAAAAATGTATTAGAGAGTGATGTATTGGAACTAAGTGTTTTACATGTCTTTGATGAGTTAAAAATGGATGTGCCGTCTAATGTTCTTATCACCAACAGTATGAAAGCAGTTCTTGAAAATTGTGACGTTGTGATAGATTTTTCTGCTCCTGAAGCCACACAGGAATTGTGTGAAGAGGCTTTAAAAAATCCTACGGCACTTGTGATCGCCACAACAGGATTTACGCAGCATCAGCAAAACCTTCTTACTGAAGCATCTAAAGAGATGCCGGTACTTTATTCTTCAAATATGTCAGCTGGGATCGCACTGCTTAAACAGTTGGTTGAACAGGTTGCTGCAACACTGGTCGATTTTGATATTGAGATCGTAGAACAGCATCACAGACATAAAGTGGATGCACCAAGCGGAACGGCTTTAACACTTGGAGAATTTGCTGCGAAAGGAAGAGGTCTGGACCTTGATGATGTTCGTGTTTCAGGAAGAGATGGACAGATCGGTGCAAGAAGTAAAGATGAGATAGCGGTCATGGCACTTCGCGGTGGTGATATCGTAGGCCGTCATACGGTTGGTTTCTACAATGATGGCGAGTTCCTCGAACTCAACCATACAGCTACCAGCAGAGAGACATTTTCAAAAGGTGCTATTCGTGCAGCGACATGGCTCGTAGATCAAAAGAGTGGACTCTACTCTATCAATGATTGTTTAGGAATTTAATATGTGTGCAATAGTTGGAGTATTCGGTGCAAAAAAAGCTTCTACGGTAGCCTATTATTCGCTTTTTGCGATGCAGCATCGTGGACAGGAAGCTACGGGTATCTCGGTAGCGAACGGTGAGCGTATCTCTTTGTATAAAAAACGCGGAATGGTAGCAGATGTGTTTTCACAGGCTACACTTGACAGAATGGATGGCAGATGTGCAGTAGGGCACAATCGCTATTCAACGGCAGGAAGTGAATCTGCGGGTGATGCTCAGCCTGTATTTGCCAAGTATAAACTTGGAGAGATATCTGTAGTACATAACGGAAACCTTGTCAATAAACATGAGGTAAGAAATGAACTGATTGACAGAGGTGCGATCTTCCAGACAGATATGGATACGGAAAACATTATCCATCTTATCGCAAAATCACAAAAAGACTCTCTGGTAGACCGTATCAAAGACATGCTTACAAAGATCGAGGGGGCATACTGTTTAGCGATCCAAAGCCGTTCTAAAATGTTCGTTATACGTGACCGTTTCGGGATACGCCCATTGAGCCTTGGCAGGCTGAATGACGGTGGTTATATCGTTGCAAGCGAAACCTGTGCGTTTGAACTGGTGGGTGCAGAGTTCATACGTGATGTAGAACCGGGTGAGATGCTTATCTTTGAAGAAGGTAAAGAGCCTATCTCAGAAATGGTCTTTGAGCAGGACTATCGTCCGTGTGCGTTTGAATATATCTATTTTGCAAGACCGGATTCTATCATAGATGGGAAGAACGTTTATCAGACGCGTTTGCAGATGGGTAGAAGATTGGCAAAAGAGACACCAGCTGAGGTAGACTTGGTACTACCGGTACCAGATTCGGGTGTAGCTGCAGCAAGAGGGTATGCTGAAGGGTTGGGTGTTCCTTTTGAGATGGGTATCGTACGTAACCACTATGTAGGACGTACTTTCATCGAACCTACACAAGAGATACGTGATCTCAAGGTAAAACTCAAACTTTCTCCGATCAAGCATCTTATCGAGGGAAAACGTATCGCCATCATTGATGATTCACTTGTACGCGGTACTACATCCAAACAGATCGTACGTATGCTCAAAGAAGCAGGTGCGAAAGAGGTCCATATGCGTATCGCTGCACCCGAGATCAAATATCCATGCCGTTACGGTATAGATACTCCTACAAAGGCTGAACTGATCTCTACAAAATACTCACCGGAGCAAATCGCTGATATCATAGAGGCTGATTCACTTGGATTCCTCTCTATCGAAGGCCTGGTAGAATCGCTTGGAACAGAGAGAAAGTACTCTTTGGTAAGCTTTGACGGAAACTATTTTGCAGGCGGAAATGCAGATAGTCCGGGCTGTAGCATTTAATGTTTTTGGACGAAAGTTACTTCTTTCGTCCCTCTTTTTCTTCTATCCCACTCAGTCCAAATCTTCTTGCAAGTTCTTGTTTGACTCTATCTGGAGAGATATCTCGGTATCCTAGTCCTACGAGCGTATGGTAAAGAAGATCAGCTGATTCGTAGATGACCTGCTCATCGCTTTCCTCTTTTATAGCAACACACACTTCATCTGCCTCTTCACGGATCTTGGAGAGCATAAGCTCTTGATCATCAAGCAGTTTTTTTGTCCATGATTTGGCTTCATCAGGGGCATTTTTACGCTCGAGTATCGTATGGTACAAGGTATCGACCACACCATAAATAGCGTCAGTGTTCACCTCTTGGTCCAAGATGATTTTATCTTGCATCACTGAAGTAAAGAAACAGCTTTTACGCCCTGTATGGCAGGCTACACCGTTTTGTTTGATCTTCAGAATGATGGTGTCAGCATCACAGTCAAGGAGTACATCTTTCACTTCTTGGGTATGGTTGGAACTTTCCCCTTTTTTCCAGATACGTTGTTTGCTTCGACTGAAGTAATGTGCAAATCCTGTGGAGAGGGTCAGATTGTATGCTTCTTCATTCATGTATGCAAGCATAAGTACTTCATTACTCTCTGAGTCTTGGGCTATAGCAGGGATGAGGGGCGTTTTGTTCCAATCAATTTGCATAAGAGGGTCTCCATCAGGCATTTATTTGTTCGTATTATAGCTATAGTATACATTGGGAGAGCTTTTTTAAGTCTATGGGTTGGCATAACCATAACATGAGGTAAAGCCATATTTTAGGAAAATGTTTGATTTTTCAATTATAATGTCACTTATAATTTGAAGCTTCAAGGATCTTTTTATGGGCTTGTTTAATCACTCTCTATTTTATGTGTATATGCAATGATACAGATCAGTACACATATCTATTGTGATCCTTTATTTGAGAACATAGAGATAGAGAATAAACTTTTACCAAATCAATATAAAGACTATCCCTATCTCATCATTAAAAACTTCTTTTCACAGGAAGCTTGTGATGAACTGGCTGCTTTAGTACAGGCGGATGAAGAAACCAAGAGAAAAGCAAAGGTAAAAACAGAGGAGATCGCCGGAATTGTTCAGGCAGATCTTGTAGAAGAGGTCAGAAAGACCAATATCTATAAATTAGATGCATTTTATGAAAACTACTATCATGAGCAATTCGCTAAATATCAACCTATGATAGAAGAGTACTTTAGTATTGCTCTGACACTTTCAACCGATGTGCAGGTACTGGAATATAAAAAAGGTTATTTTTACGTCAAACATGCGGATGATTCAAGTGAGATCATTGACAAAGATGAGCAGACCATAGGGTTTAAGTTGGTGGCGCCCCAAAGAAAACTCACAACCGTACTGTTTGTTACAAGCCATGCGAGTCATAAGGATGCAAAAAACTACTCTTTTTCCGGTGGGGAACTGATGTTTAACTATCTCTATGACAAAGAAGGGGACCCTGTAAAGATCAAACCTGAAGCGGGAGACATGATCATCTTCCCAAGCAACCCGTTTTTTTCACATGAAGTACTGCCTGTTGAAGAAGGGTATCGACTTACTTTGGTACAGTGGCATGATGCAATATAAGTTGTGAATTGATAAGAAGAATAAAAAGAGAGTATAGTGGTTACCACCACTATACTTTATTGATTATTGCTGTTGTCCCATAAGACGTTGGTCTTTACTTTTTGCATCTACCCAGATATTCGGTACTGCACCGCCAGGTGTTAAGAAGATCTGTGCATCTTTATTTACTTTCAGTGCTTCATTAAACTGCTGTTGTGTCTTGATCTGCTCTAATTCAAGAAGATCATTACTTAATGAATCAGAGATGAGTTTATTGGCTTTTGCCTGTTCTTGTGCTTCGATACGGATCTTGTCAGCCTGACCTTGTGCTTCGATACGGTTTCTTTCCGCCTCACCTCTGGCGATCTCTGCTTTTCTTTGTGCCTCTTGTTTTGCTTTCTCTTTTTGCTGCTCAGCGATCGTTACTTCCTGTTTTGCGATCTGTACTCTTTCTATCTGATCTTTGATCTTTGTTGGAAGGTTGATCGTTCTAAGTTCAACTGAGGAAAGTACGACCGGTTGGCCTTCAAGCGAATCAACACTCTCTTTTACCTTTGTTTCAATTGCTTTGGCTATTTCATTTCTCATTTCCGGAAGCTGTTCAGCAGTATAGCGACCAACTACATCACGTACCACTTCACGCATCTTAGAGTTGATAATCTTCTCTTCCCAACTTGCACCCCATTTTTCAATGGTAGACGGTGCAGTTGCTGCTTTTAGTCTGTACTGAACTGCGATATCAATGTTTACAGTAAGTCCCCTTTTGTCAAGGACGGTAATAGCAGGGTTTCTTTTAAGCCCGCCTTCAAGACTTCTGTACGCATCACCCAGTTCTCCGGTTCTTACATCAGAGTATGTGATCATCCTGATACGTGTATTGACAGGGATGATCTTTTGAAGTACAGGGATAAAAAAGTGCAATCCTGCATCAAGGGGTTTTTCTTCAAATTTACCCGTATTGATCTTGATCCCAACCTCACCAGAGTTGATGATGATAAATGGCTTAAGAACAAAGATCGCAAATCCTAGTGCTACGATGATAAACATCCAAGGTGCACCTTTTCCCATACTATTGAGTGGGTTGTTGAAGTTGCTCCCGCCACCACTACCACGGTTGGTGGTATTGTCGTTCATTGGGTTATTGCTGTTGGGTCTTTTCTTTTTAAAATAGTCATTCATATCTGCTGGCATATCTTTCCTTGTTTAGTTAATATATGTCAAATATTTGATATAGTCGGGGTTTTTACCCGCAACTACGTCAAAATACGCTGTTTGTAATTTTTCAGTGATAGGTCCTCTTGAACCTGTACCAAGTATACGTGCGTCCACTTCACGGATTGGCGTTACTTCGGCAGCTGTTCCAGTGAAGAAGGCTTCATCAGCAATGTATACTTCTTCACGTGTTATACGACGTCTTACTACCTTGATACCCATATCATGAGCCAGGTCTATAACCGTCTGCTGCGTGATCGACTCAAGAGAGTTGTCGCTTGGTGGTGTGATAAGTATACCATCACGGACCATGAAGAAAGCAGCACCTGATGCTTCTGCAATGTAACCATGATCATCTCTAAGCAATGCTTCATCATATCCAGCTTCCACAGCTTCAAATTTTGCCATTTGTGAGTTCAGGTAGTTGGCTACCGCTTTTGCTTTACCCATGCCAGAAGTGTTAGGTGTTCTTGTCACAGATGTGATCTTGACACGTACACCTTTTTTAAGACCTTCTTCACCGAGGTATGCCCCCCATTTCCATGCAGAGATCGCTACATTTACAGGGCACTCTTTATGGTAAAGCCCCATAACTCCATATCCAAGGTAAACCAATGGTCTGATGTATGCGCCATCAAAAAGTTCATTTTTTTGTAAAAGTTCGATTTGTGCTTTGTTAAGTTCTTCAAGTGTAAAAGGAACATTCATCAGTGTCATCTTAGATGAATTAAGAAGTCTTTGTGTATGTTCGTTCAGTTTGAAGATCGCACATCTTCCGTCTACTGTCTTGTATGCTTTGGTTCCTTCTATCGCACCGTTACCATAGTGCAATGTATGAGTAAGAACATGTACTTTGGCATCATCCCAAGGTACGAATTTGCCATCCATCCAGATGTATTTTGCTTTATCCATTATGATTACTCCAAGACCACTTTAATAGTGGCCAAAATTAATAAATAATTCTAGCTAAATGATTGTTAATAGTCGGTTATCCTAAAAAGATCACTTATCATATATATTATATTGTTTAATAAGTATACAGTTACAGGTGTGACATAAGGTTGTTTTACTGCTATACTTTTGACAAGAATAGTATGTACAAAGGAAACAATGATGAAGGAATTCATTAAAGTATATAACAAAAACAAAGAAGATATTGAAAAATTTGTGATGACCACTTTAAGAAATAACGGCTGTATCTTAAGTGAAGCATCAACGAACTATAAAAAGGTATTTCAGTCTTTTCCCTCAATGGAACTGATCTATATCACGGATGAAAACTTTGACCAAACCTCTGCGAACATATACAGAAGAAAGAGTGATGCCACCCAAATAGGTAAAAACAGGGAATATATGCATAACAGGGTGATGCAAAAAGATGAAGAGTTTTCCATCAGCCCGCCTTATATCAGTTCAGCAACAGGGCACACTTGTATCACACTGATGAAAAAAGAGGATGACAAATATATCTTTATAGATTTCAGACTCGCTGCACTCCTTGGAAGACTGGGACTGGTAGAGCTTAATCCCTCTTTCAATGCGTTCACGAAATTCTTTTATAAATCGGTAGGTTTTTCGCTTATGGCATTTGCATTTTTTGCCATTTTCTATGCACTTTTCGGGTATATATCAAGCATTTTCATAGAGGGACAATTCTCTCTTGATGCACTCTTTAAACCGATAGTTTCGCTTACATTGGGATTGGCTATCTTCGACCTTGCCAAAACGATACTGGAACGGGAGGTCTTTTTTAAGAATTACAGCAAAGAGAGTGAGGATGCACATGTATTGACAAAGTTCTCCATAGCGATCATTATCGCACTTTCTATTGAGGCATTGATGGTGGTATTTAAGATCGCGTTACATGATTATTCGCAGATGATTCATGCACTATATCTTATCTCAGGTATCGCATTTATCATAGTCTCTTTGGGAATATATAGTTACTTAACAAACAAAAAGATAAAATAAGTTTCAAGTATATTAGAATCAAGTGGTATACTCTAACTTGATCTCAAGAAGAGGATAATATATGTATGACCTTAAAGATGTACCACTATTTTCAGCGCTTACTCAGGCACAGTTGTCAGAGCTGGAGCAAGATATGCATGTGAAGAGCTTTGATAAAGATTGTGTTGTTTTTTATGAAGAAGAGAAAAGTGAGTACTTGCATATATTATTGGAGGGGGATGTAAAGCTTTTCAAGACGACACCTTCATGTAAAGAGGTTTATTTGCATAGTATGTCTGCACCTTCGCCTCTTGCTCTATATCCTGCTTTGGAAAGGGAAGTTTTCCCTGCAACCTGTGCATTTTTATCAGATGGAACAATAGGATTTTTACCGCTTGAAAAATTGCATAAATGTCTAGAGAGTTTAGATTTTTCCCTCGCTATGATAAAAGCGATCTCAAAAAGGATGAGGTTACTTGAGGATCTACTCCATAAAGAAACCGTATTTTCATCAGAAGCAAAAGTAGCAGATGTGATAGCTAGAAATGCTAAACTATTTCAGTATATGAAAAACAATGAAATAGCTTCTATCCTCAACATGACCCCTGAAACTTTTTCTCGTATCTTAACTAAATTCAAAAAAGAGAACATTATAAAAATCGATCATCATATCGTAACGATACTTGATCAAAACAGACTTGAAAATATTATCAATACCAATACTATAAATAGATGAAGTATCAATCAGATTGAAGATAAGTTCAATAATCTATTCTTACAAAATATGAGAGAATTTTACTCTTAATTTTTCTATTTGGAAAATTTTCCAAATATCACTCAAAAAATCCGAAAATTGATATACATCAAGAATTTATTGTACTGATATTGTTACTCTTATTATGTATTTTTATTTTATCTAAACTTACAAAAAGGAGGAAAGATGTCATTAAATAGACGAGATTTTTTGAAGAATTCGGCAGCAGTGGCAGCCGCAAGTGCAGTGGGACTGAGTGTACCGCAAGAAGCACAGGCCGCAGCAGATAAAACTGAATCTGCATGGAGATGGGACAAGGCGGCTTGTCGTTTCTGTGGTACCGGTTGTGGGATCATGCTTGCAACGAAAGAGGGGCGTATCGTTGCGGTAAAAGGTGACCCTGCTGCTCCGGTAAACAGAGGTCTTAACTGTATTAAGGGTTATTTTAATGCAAAGATTATGTATGGAGCGGACAGACTTAAAACCCCTCTGCTTCGCATGAACGATAAAGGTGAGTTTGACAAAAAAGGTAAATTTAAAGCAGTGAGTTGGCAGCGTGCTTTTGATGAGATGGAAAAACACATCAAAAAAGCGCTTAAGGAATCTGGCCCGGAGGGTGTAGGTGTATTTGCATCAGGACAATATACGGTTATGGAGGGTTATGCTGCACAGAAAATGATGAAAGCAGGATTCCGTTCAAATGCACTTGATCCGAATGCAAGACACTGTATGGCATCTGCCGTAGTTGGTTTTTACCAAACCTTTGGTATTGATGAACCAAGCGGATGTTATGATGATATTGAATTGACAGACACTATTGTTACCTGGGGTGCGAACATGGCAGAGATGCACCCTATCTTGTGGTCACGTGTTACAGATAGAAAACTTTCTAATCCTGATAGAGTGAAGGTAGTGAATCTTTCTACTTATACGCACAGAGGATCAGATCTTGCAGATATCGAGATCATTTTCTCTCCAAATACGGATTTGACACTTTGGAATTATATCGCTCGTGAGATCGTTATGAGAGATGATGCAGAGAAGATCATTGACTGGGATTTTGTAAACCAGCATATGGTCTTCGCTGCAGGTCCTGTAAATATCGGTTATGGTATGAGAAGAGAAGGGGAAAAATCGCTCAAAGAAGGTAAATACTCTAAAGCAGAGATGGAAATTGTCTCTAAAGAGATGGCTAAAAAAGTCTCTGCAAAAGAAGCACCTGCATTGGCACCTTACGGTTACAAAGAGGGTGATATAATGAAAAATAATCCCGGTACACTTGACCACTGGGAGATCTCATTTGAAGAGTACAAGAAGTCACTGGAGCCGTATACATTGGAGTATACGGCAAAGACAACAAAAGGTGATCCAAATGAAGATATAGAAGTCTACAAGAAAAAGCTTCAGGCACTTGCAGATCTTTACATTGAGAAAGGAAGAAATGTTGTTTCATTCTGGACAATGGGTATGAACCAGCATACGCGTGGTACATGGGTAAATACATTGTCGTACAATGTCCACTTCCTGCTTAACAAACAGGCTAAACCAGGTTCTGGAGCATTCTCTCTAACTGGACAGCCGAGTGCTTGTGGTACAGCAAGAGAAGTAGGTACATTCTGTCACAGACTTCCTGCGGATATGATGGTTGCAAATCCGAAACACAGAGAAATCACAGAAAAGGGATGGCATGTGCCAAATGGTACGATCAATCCAGTGGGTAATCAGCATATCATGAAGATCCACAGAGATATTGAAGATGGACTGATCAAGTTTGCATGGGTGAATGTATGTAATCCATACCAAGATACAGCATTAGCGAACCATTGGATCAAGGCAGCCAGGGAAATGGATAACTTTATCGTTACTTCAGATGGTTACCCGGGTATTTCGGCAAAGGTCTCTGACTTGGTACTTCCTTCAGCGATGATCTATGAAAAATGGGGTGCATATGGAAATGCGGAACGCCGTACACAGCATTGGAGACAGCAAGTACTTCCGGTGGGAGATGCGATGTCTGATACTTGGCAATGGATAGAACTTTCCAAGAGGTTTACTGTGAAAGATCTTTGGGGTGAATCAACGTTGAGAGACGGATCAAAACTTCCAAATATCATTAATGAGGCTAAGAAGATGGGATACAATGAAGATACAACGATGTATGAGATCTTGTTTGCGAACGAAAGAGCGAAAGCGTATAAAGTAGATACTACCAAATTCCCTCAAGCAGGGTACGATGACACAGAATCCAGAGGAGATAGCCGTAATGTCCTTGGATCTGACGGTAAACCTTGGAAAGGGTATGGCTTTATGATCCATCAGTATCTTTTTGAAGAGTATGCAGATTTCGGTAGAGGACATGCTCATGATCTTGCACCGTTTGAAGTATATCACAAGGTAAGAGGATTGAAATGGCCGGTAGTTGACGGTAAGGAGACCCAGTGGAGATTCAATGTGAAGTATGACCCATATGCGGCCAAGGCAGCCAAACAGGCAGGGACCAAAGATTTTGCATTCTATGGAACACTGGCAAAAGCATTACCACAAGGAGACCTTCTAGGTGTTAAAGATAAAAACATGAAGCCGCTTCCAAACAAAGCGAAGATCTTTGCAAGACCATACATGGATCCGCCTGAAATGCCAGATGAAAACTATGATACATGGTTGTGTACAGGTAGAGTACTTGAACACTGGCACTCAGGAACCATGACGATGAGGGTTCCTGAACTTTTCCGTGCGGTACCTGAAGCATTGTGCTATATGCATCCTGGCGATGCCAAGAAAAAAGGTTTTAAACAAGGTGATGTCATCTGGGTTGATTCACGTCGTGGAAAAGTTAAAGCTAGAGTTGAGACCAGAGGACGTAATAGGGTTCCGCAAGGACTCGTATTCGTACCTTGGTTTGACGAAAAGGTATTCATTAATAAAGTAGTTCTGGATGCCACCTGCCCGATGTCTAAACAAACAGACTTTAAAAAATGTGCAGTCAAACTCTATAAGGCATAAGTATGGCACACTCGGACAGTAGAAGAAACTTCATAGCGACGACATTTCAAAGTGTTGGTTTAGCAGCCCTTGGGGGAATGCTGTGGAGTGGTTATACTGATTCTGTGAAGGCTTCACCGCTGGTACTTAGGCCTCCTGGTGCATTGAAAGAAAAAGATTTTTTAACTGCCTGCATTAAGTGTGGTCTGTGTGTTGAAGCATGTGTCAACAGAGAGACCAATATAGATAAAGAGACTGGAAAACAAAGACCCGGTACCCTTCAGATGGCAAAAGGTGGTGATTCAATTCTGATAGGAACACCGTATTTTGTGCCGACGGAAGTACCTTGTTATATGTGCGAGGACATCCCATGTGTACCAGTTTGTCCATCGGGTGCTTTGGATATGTCCGGCCTTTTGAATGACAAAGAGGAGCTTGATATCAAACAAGCATCTATGGGGCTTGCAGTCGTGCACAAAGAGTCCTGTATCGCATTTTGGGGTATACAGTGTGATGCATGTTACCGTGCCTGCCCTCTTTTGGATGTGGCGATCACGCTTGAGTACGCTAAGAATGAGAGGACAGGTAAACATGCATTCCTGCTTCCTGTCGTACAGGATCATGCCTGTACAGGCTGTGGACTTTGTGAACATGCATGTGTGACCGAAGAGCCTGCTATATTCGTACTTCCCAATGATATAGCCAAAGGGAAGGCCGGAGACCATTATGTTAAAGGTTGGGACAAGAAAGACCAGGAGCGTGTAAAAGATGCCCAAGGTTTGGAGACAAGAACAAAAAGAAGCGAAAAATCATCTGCAGATTATCTGAATGCGGAGGTAGAGTACTAATGAAAAACGTCAAATACCTACTTCTTAGAAGAGCGACGCAGATCACGCTACTGTTCTTGTACTTTTATGCCAATGCCTATGGATGGAATATCCTGGCCGGTACGTTTGGTACTTCATACATTTTAGGTACGATCCCTTTGGCAGATCCGTATACAACGCTGCAGGTTTTGGCAGCAGGATTTGTGTTGGGTGCGGATGTATTGCTCGGTGCAGTTATCATCACACTGTTCTATTTTGTTATAGGCGGTAGAGCATTTTGTTCTTGGGTCTGTCCTGTCAATATGGTGACGGATCTTGCCAACTGGATGAGACGAAAGTTGAAACTAGATAAAGAAGAGGTCAACTACCGTTTCCTCAAAAGAAGTACACGCTACTGGATCATGGCACTGGGACTTATTATCTCAGCTGTGATCGGTATCGCGGCATTTGAAGTGTTCAGTCCGATCACCATTATGCAAAGAGGTGTTGTTTTTGGATTTGGAATGGGGGCTGCAGTGATCATTGCCATATTCCTGTTTGATCTGTTTGGTGTCAAGAACGGTTGGTGTGGGCACTTGTGTCCATTAGGTGCAAGTTATTCGCTAATAGGAAAGTATAGTTTGATACGTGTAAAGCATAATGCTGATACATGTACCGCGTGTATGGAGTGTAAAACGGTATGTCCCGAAAGTCAGGTGCTGCCTATGGTCAGTAAAGAGAGTCTTTCGGTCACGGATGGAGAGTGTACCAACTGCGGTCGTTGTGTGGATGTCTGTAACGATGATGCGTTGGAGTTCAGTATTCGTTCATATATGAAGAATGACAAATAAGGAGGAAAAATATGAAGAAAATAGTAAAAGTTGTGGCATTGGGTGCTTTTTTGACAACAAATACATATGCAGTGAGTGTTGCGGCATGTACTGGATGTCATGGGCAGTACTTTGAAAAGGCAGCCTTAGGGAAGTCTAAAATAGTCAAAGATATGTCATATAAAGAGATCAAAGATGCAATGATGGGTTATAAAAACGGAACCTATGGTGATACTATGAAGGGTGTAATGGTAGCACAGGTAAAAAATCTTAGTGATGATGATATTGAAGCAATGTCATTGTTGATGAAAACAGAGGCGGGTGTTCCAACCCAAAAGGCTACAGAGCATGCGGCAGCTGCAGCAGTAGCTGCCGCAGGAGGATCTCTTGTGAATCTGGATGCATATGATGAATCACGTATAAGTCATGAAGATCTAAGCAAAAAGAAGGACATTTCAGAAGTATCCATGGGGTTGAGAAAGACCAATCTTTATAGTGAGGATACGACTACTGCAAATCAAACAGATTATGATAGACCAAGCCCAGGTGAATCAACGAAATTCGAAAGGGCATACAAGGACGCTCCACCGATGATCCCTCACTCTGTGGAAGGATTGCTTCCTATTACAAAAATGAACAATCAATGTCTTGGCTGTCACTTGCCAGAAGTGGCATCAAGTGTAGGTTCAACGCCTATCCCGGCAACACACTTCACGAACTATAGACCTTCTACAACTATGAAGGATGGGGTTGTGCTTCAAGAAGGACAGGTACTGGGAAAAAATTTGCCGAATACATCAGATATTGTTATTGCTGAAACGACAAAAAGCGATACATTGTATCAAGGACGTTTTAACTGTACACAGTGTCATGCACCACAGTCAAAGACAGATATAGCAGTGGCCAATACATTCAGACCTGATTTCGGATCAGATGAAATGAAAGCACATTCAAGTCTTGTTGATGCAATGAATGATGGTGTTGATTATACTATGGATGAACCAACACCATTTATAGAAGGTGAATAGTAGTGGCAAGTAGGCGTGATTTTCTCAATGTATTCAGAAAACCATTGACGAAAACCGGAGAAGACCCACCATTTGTGGTGAGGCCTCCTTACGGTTCCAATGAATCTTATTTTCAGAGTGAGTGTATAGCATGTGTAAGTAAAGCATGTGCAGCTTCCTGTGATGAGCAGATCATCATCGTGCTTTCAGATGGTACACCCACACTTGACTTTTCCAAGAGCGGGTGTACTTTTTGCGAAGAGTGTGCGAATGTGTGTGAACCGAATGTTTTGAGTCTGCAGAATATGCATACTTCAGAGCATATCAATGCTACATTCCGTATCGCTACGCAAGGATGTGTAGCGCATCATGGCGTCATATGCTTTTCTTGTAAAGAGCCATGTATTGATGACGCTATACTTTTTAACGGGATGTTCAATCCTGTGATCGATATGGATAGATGCACGGGTTGTGGATTTTGTGTGGGAAGGTGTCCTGCACAAGCTATAGAGTATGCTACGATACCGATAGCTGAACTCAATGAGAAAATGGAGTAAATATGTTCTTACGTACTCTAGAGGAGAATGTAGAGTGAAAAAGACTTTCATTATATTGCTTGTAACCATGGCAAGTTTAAATGCATTTGAAATATTTTCCCCTATATTACAGATAAAAGTAAATGGTATGAGTAAAGACATGGTACTACGTGATAAAGAGCTTATTATAGGTACAACAAACGGTGTCATGCAAGTGTTTGATTATAAATCACAACTGTTTATCAAAACATTGACACTTCCAAAAATAAAAGATTTTACAGGAGATATGATCGATGCCCGTGTTTTTTCTGTTGATAAGATTGAAGAGCGCTTTTTGATGGTCAGTGACAGCGGACAAGGCGGGTATGCGGATCTTTGGATCCACGAGAACAATGTAACAACACAGATACTCGGTGCAGGTGACAAAAAGACAGTCATTAAAGCGAGATTTATAAATAAGAATCAAATACTATTAGGATATCTTAGCAATGAAGCGGCACTCTTAGATATTAAGAGCAAAAAGGAGATTTATCGTATACAATTAAGTGAATCGAAATTTTCAGACTTTGCGCTTAATGAAACTAAAACACAAGCTGTATTCAGCTGTGAAAGCGGTGTTTTAAATATCATAGATACTCTGACAGGAAAGATCGTGAAAGTACTTGAAGGGATGAATGTCGATAATGTTTACAGGGTCGATTTCAAGCAAGGTGTTGTTTCCGGGGCTGGACAAGACCGAAGAGGTTCTATCTATGATGTCGCAATGGGTGCAGCCACCTATATAGAGGGTAGCTTTCTTATTTATGCAACGGGTCTTAGTCCTAGTGCGAACAAAGTAGCATTTGCGATGGATGAAAAAAATAATATCTCTATCTATACAAGGGCAAGCAAGACGAAAATAGTAGAACTTCAAGGGCAAAAGAGTACACTAAACAATGTCATTTTTAAAGATGAGAACACACTCTTCTCTTCCAGTGATGATAGCACTGTGATGATGTGGAGGCTGAAATGATCAGTTTCCCAATGTTTCAAGATATGAAGAGGGACTTTATTCCTTATTAAACTAGCACAAAGGAGTGACAATGGATACCACATTTGACATGTTTATAGAGACCCCAGTACCTGAGCATGAACTCATTATCTCAAGGACGGATCTTGGGGGTGTCATCACTTATGCCAATGAAACATTTGCAAAGATCAGTGGTTATGAGGTGCATGAACTTATTGGCAAGCCACACAACATCGTCAGACACCCAGATATGCCCAAATCAATTTTTGCAGATATCTGGGAGACACTGAAACGTGGTGAGAGCTGGCAGGGTTATGTAAAGAATAAACGTAAGGACAATGGGTATTACTGGGTCCATGCGAATATCTCCGGTGTCTATAAAAACGGAGAGCTTGTTGAGTACAAGTCCTTACGTTCTCCGATAGATAGAGAAACGAAGATCAAAATGCAAAACACCTATGATGTATTGAGGAAAAGTGAAGAACATAGTTCAAGAGTTGTACTCTATCTTACGGATAAGCAGTTGGATGAGATTTCAAAACTGCTCTAATATATTAAAATCATTTGAGAAGAGAAAGGAAACAGAATGAATATTTCAAGTATTGTGGTTCAAGTAAAACCTGAAAATTATGAGAAAGTGAAAGAGATTTTAGAAGCAAGCGGCAAATGTGATTATCATTTTGGAGAGAAAGAAAAGGGTAAAATGATCGTTACCGTTGAAGGTAAAGGCGTGGAAGAGGAGATAGAGAAACTCGTTTTCATCCAACAGACCAAAGGGGTGATCGCCGCAGATATGATGCAGACCTATCAGGAGGAACTTGAAGAAGCGATCAAAGAACTTGAAGAGGCCGATGTGGTACCTGATATGCTCAATATGGACAGTGTTGATGTGCGTGATATCATCTATAACGGCGACTTGAAAAAGAAAGACTTCAAAGGCGGCGTGTAATGGTGGTCATAGAATCTATTATAAAGACCAATCCTTTGGGACGTTGGTACATAGAGTTAAGCGACACCATGAAAGAAGATAGTATGGAGATCTGTCTGGATATCTATGAATATGCCCAAAAAATAAATATGATGGGTGTAGAGTATGGTGGGGAAGTAGAGGTAGCATGGTCAAGTGGTGATGGTGTGACCGTGGAACAGATCAATGAGATACGCCAGCAGATCATGGCCTATGAAGCTGAAATTGAGGCTCAACAACAAGAGGCTACACACATGCCTGACGGAACGCCAAATTTTCAAGGATAAGGCTAGAAAATGAAAAAAACAGTTGTTTTAGCTATTTGTATATCTTTTAGCATAGTATTTCTAAATGCTGAACACAATCAAAGCATACAAAAACAACAATCTGTTGATAGTAATCAAAGTAAGAAAAAATATAAAGTTGAAAAGCAGATTCAAGAACAGATAAAAAGAGAAAAAAAGTATGCCAAAGAGCAAAAGTTCTACCAGGGAACTGACTACAACCTTTCAGCTTTTGAGATAGATGAAGACTCACTTCCTGATGTGCCTGCACTTGAGCCTGACTACGAATTTGATATGTCTAGGGGTGTGTATACCGATTAACAGAGGTAATTAAAAATATATTGTGTAGTGCACGTTCTTATCTAACCAAAGAAGAGTATCATCGCAATAACAACTAGATAAATGCGCTGAGACCATTAGAAAGAAAAGTTACTGTGACGGTGTTCCTCCTACTCTTCTAAAATGAAATAGAGAAAAACTCCATTGCCTTTTATGACCAATTTGCTATAATCAAACAATTTTATACAACAAGGCAATGATATGTTTGAAGTAGCAGAAGCTAAGATATTTTTTGGTTCTACCGAAGAGACCAAAGAGGTTAAACAGGAGCGTAAAAGTCCTTTTGACGGTGCAGTTGTAAGCCGTGCACCTGTCTGTAATGCAGACGATACTCACAGGGCATTGAAGATCGCCAAAGCAGCAAGCACATCTGCAGCGCGTTCCCCATTGTCCCAGCGTATCTTATGGCTGGAGGATGTGGCTCAAAAACTATCTCAAGCCAAAGAGGATTTTGCTTTGATGTTGGCCAAAGAGGTGGCAAAACCGATCGCATTTTCACGTATCGAAGTAGAACGATGTGTAGAAACGATCAAGATCACTGCCATGGAGCTCGCAAATCTTTCGGGGGAAACACTTCCTACGGACATTATGCCAAGCGGTAAAAAAGCATTGGCCTATTTTAAACGTGAACCGGTAGGGGTTGTTGGATGTATCACACCTTTCAACTTTCCTTTGAACCTTGTTGCACACAAGATAGCACCGGCACTGGGTGCAGGAAATACAGTTGTACTGAAACCTACACCCGAAGCACCTATGACAGCCTATATGTTCGCAAAACTTTTTGTGGATTCGAAGTATGCCATCAAAGACGCACTCTCTGTGGTCTATGGTGATGCTGAGGTCGGATCGGCTTTGGTGCAAAGTGACATTCCAAGGGTGATCAGTTTTACAGGTTCTGTGCCTGTGGGGAATATCATTACCAAGCAGGCAGGTATCAAAAAAGTGAGCCTTGAACTGGGTGGGAATGCTGCAACCTATATAGATAAAAGTGCTGACCTTGCACTTGCGGCTGCACGTTGTGCCTTTGGCGCTTTTTATAATTCGGGACAAGTCTGTATCTCGCTTCAGCGTATCTATGTAAACGAAGAGGTCTATGAGGCTTTTAGCCAATTGATAGCCCAAGAGACTAAAAAGCTCAAGGTCGGTTCACCTTATGAGGAAGAGACGTTCATGGGACCGCTCATAGATGATGAATCTAGACAAAGAGCGCGTTCATGGATAGATTCAGCCAAAAGCGAAGGTGCAAAAGTGGTTGCTGGGGGTGAAGATGTGAATGGTATATTCCCTCCGACGGTCATGGCAGATGTCACGGATGATATGAAGATCATCTGCGAGGAGGTCTTTGCACCTATCGTAAGCCTTGTTGCTGTGCCTGACTATGAAACGGCCATAGTAAAGATGAATGATTCTCCGTACGGATTGCAGTTCTCTATCTTTACCAATGATCTTAAAATGACGCAGGCATTTATAGATGATGCCCAGTGCGGGGGTGTCGTGATCAATGACATTCCTACGCTTCGTTTTGATGTGCAGCCTTATGGCGGTGCCAAACTTTCAGGTGTGGGACGCGAGGGGCCTAAATGGGCGCTTGAGGAATTCACAGAAATCAAATCAGTTGTGATCTGTTAAAAAATAGGAGTTAGTATGGATTTTATGTTTCAACCAGGGTTTTTAGGTACGCGTGCACCGCTTTTTATGGATATTGTATCAGTGATCGTAGCATTGCTGCCATTTTTGATCTATGGTGCGATCTCTCTTGCAAAGAAGAAGAACTACAGTGCACACGAAAGTGTACAGAAGCTGCTTTTTGTCGTTTCTGTGATCGTAGTGGCATTTTTTGAGATCGGTGTACGTATGGAAGGCGGATATAAAAGTCTGATGGAAGGAACTTCCGTATCGCATGATTATCTTTTATATGTTTTGATCTTTCATATCATCATCTCTGTTATCACACTGATCCTATGGGTTAAAACACTTATTGCTGCAAAGCGTTATAAGAGACTTTCTACACTACCGGGACTTTACTCCCAAGCACATAAAAAAGATGGCCAATGGACTTTTATCGGTATCATATTGACTATGTTGACAGGTGCGTGGGTCTACGCACTGTTGTTTGTCTATTAGTGGTATGAAAAAGGTAGCTATCTCTGCATGTCTGCTAGGGCAGAAGTGCCGGTATGATGCTACGGATAATAAAAATGATGCGCTTTTAGCAAAGCTGAAAGATGCTGAACTGATCGCTTTTTGTCCTGAGGATTTTGCATTTGGTACACCAAGGCCAACGATGGATCTTGTACGGATGGCTGAAGGTGACAGGGCAGTCTCCAATATGACCGGAGCGGACCTTTCCCCACCGGTCATAGAGTACGCCATAGACTTTTTTGACAAGCATCAAGCATTGGATCTTTTTATCGGAAAGGACAGAAGTCCAAGCTGCGGTGTACGTTCTGCAAGGGTATATGATGAAGAGAAGAAGCTACTCTCTTCAAAAGAGGCAGGTCTTATGGCCAAAGAGGCAAAAAAACGAAATATAGACTGCATAGATGCAGAAGATTTTAAGGGATTGAAATGAAGATCATTTGGATTTCACTGTTAAGCACATTATTGCTTTTAGCAAGTACTGATCATGAGAATGGTACTAAAGAGGCGATCGTCAAGATCTATACAACTGCCAAAATACCGAATTATCAGGAACCATGGAACAGCTCTATGCGAAGCAGTACAGGTTCAGGTGCGATCATCGAAGGGGAGTATATCCTTACCAATGCACATGTCGTAGCCAATCAAGCATTTATAGAGGTGCAGCGATACGGACAGAGCAAACGTTATATCGCTAAAGTATTTGCGGTTTCTCACCAGGCCGACCTGGCACTTTTGAAAGTAGAGAAGAAGGCATTTTTTGATGGGGTCAAGCCGTTGACATTCGGATCACTTCCCAAAGTCGAGCAAAAAATAGTGGTTTATGGCTATCCTATGGGAGGAAATACGCTTTCAGCAACCATTGGAGTGGTTTCAAGAGTTGAACATCATGTCTATGCCCATAGCGGTGAATCCTTTTTGGCTGTTCAGGTTGATGCTGCTGTGAATCCCGGAAATTCTGGTGGTCCTGCACTTTCGGATGGAAAGATTGTCGGCGTAGTGATGCAGGTCATCACAAAATCCCAAAACATTGGCTACCTGGTACCGGTAAATATGGTAAAGCATTTCATAGAAGATATGAAGGATGGCAGATATGATGGTTTTGCAGACCTGGGCTTAGGTACACAAAAACTTGAAAACCCTGCAATGAGACGCTATTATGGCTTAGATGATAATGTAAGCGGAAAGCTTATTGTAAAAGTGGTACACAACTCATCGCTTGCCGGTATCCTCAAAGAGGGTGACATTCTGACGGCAGTTGACGGACATAATGTGGAAAATGACGGAACGGTGGAGTTCAGAAAACATGAATATACGCACTATCAGCATTTTATAGATACCTATCAGATGGGTGAGTCTGTAAAACTGGATATCATCAGAGATAAGAAAAAAATGCAGATAGAAGCACCCCTAAAACATATTTCTGATGATATGTTCCTGGTAAAAACAACACGTTATGATACAATGCCGAGCTATTTTGTCTATGGCGGATATGTCTTTTCACCGTTGACAAGAAACCTGATCGTTTCTACACAGCTTAATCGTTTAAAATTGAGTTACCTGGCAGGTAAATGGCAGGAAGATGATAAAAGTGAAGTGGTGGTCCTACTAAAAGTATTGGCTTCTGATATGAGCAGGGGAGATAATGATTTTGCGATGTGGCCTATCGATAAGGTCAATGGCGAAACATTTAAGAACTTTAAAGAGTTTTATGAGAAGATGCAAGCCATCAAAAGCGAATATATTGTCCTGGAAGATAATGATGGGGTAAAAGTGATCATTGATCGAGAAGAAGCACAGACAAAACAGGATGCTATACTTAAAAAATACAATATTGAATTTGACAGGTCTGTAGATCTGAGAAAATAAGAATCAGTTTTTTTACAATTATGATTGAGCGACATTAAGGCGCTAGGGCCATTGTATGGCCCTGTATAAGAGAATATATGATATAAGTTTATATATAGTGATAAATGGAAGCAGAATGATGTTCAAGGAAATTTTTTTAAAACATATGAGAGAATCGATTGTGATCTCGACAGAAATAAGTCGTTTTTTGGATATTTTAAAACAACTTATCAGAACACCTTCAGTCGTTGGTGCAGAACATTATTTTTTTCTTTTCTTGAAAAAAGAACTCGAAGAGATAGGTATCAAAGCTGAGCTTCATGAAGGTGTATTGGTCGCCGAAGGAAATGATCCTGACAGAGGGATGATCAGTGCACATATTGACCGTCACGGTCTGATGTGTACAGGGCCGAATGAATTTCAATATGCTGCATTTACCGCACAAAACAGAGGTGACCTGACAGGAGATTCTGTCGCAGAAAAGACCTATAGGGACATCAAAGAGCGTTTCATGCATCAACGTGTTCAGGCGTATGATCCTTGGTCGGGAGCCTATCTGGGACTTGGTGAGATTGACAATGCCTATTTTTGTGAACGCAGGGTCAACTTACTTTTCAATGTTAAAGGCTTGGAGCATCTCTATGCAGGTACTCCTGTCGCATATATAGATACATTGAGCTATGAAAATAAACATTTCTCAGCCCAGCTTGATAATGTTCTAAGTGCTGCTATCATTCTTTTTTTGTATGAGAGAGGATACCAGGGAAGGGCTTTCTTTACAGCACAGGAAGAAGTGGGTAAAAGTTGGCGATATCTTCTGGAGTGGTTTAGAGGACGTGACATCAGTACGGATGAACTTTTGGTACTGGATACCAGTCCTTATCCGGATAGGAAAAGTGCAGACGCACAGCATATCGTACTGCGTCACAAAGATGCAAATGCAAAGTTTGCCTCATCATTGACACCGAGGATCATAGATATATGTCATAAGTATGCCATCCCTTATAGCTACAAAGACGAATATATAGAGAAGATGAACAAAGAACTAATCAAGAATAACCGTCCGCCGTATTCATTGGGCAGTACGGAGATGGGCCGTTTGGTCAATGCGAGTGAAGGAAGTATTCAGGGTACTACATTTCAATTGCCGACAACGGGTTATCATACTACAAGCGAGACAGTCTCTATGGCTGCAGTAGTGGATGCTATAAAAGTGCTTGAAGCACTCTATCTGTAAGGTGAAAGGAAAAGAATGGAAGTGATCGGATATATAGAATCGGTTGATCTGCCTAAGATGGAACTCTTTGGTCTGGATGCTAAGATAGATACCGGTGCAGACTCCTGCTCGCTGCATTGCGATGAGATGAAAGTAGAAGGTGATGTAGTGACTTTTTTACTTCATGATGAAGTACATGAAGCCTATCATGGAAAAAAGATAACCCTTCCGATCCATAAGATCAAAAGGGTTAAAAGTTCCAATGGAAAAAGTGAAGAGAGGGTTTTCATAAAATCCTCCATCAAATTAGGAAGCAAAACCTATCAAGCGCAAATATCGTTGGCAAACCGAGAGAATATGAAGTACCCTATGCTGATAGGAAGACGTTTTCTTTCAGGTCGTTACCTCATAGATGTTTCTCATAAATATATAACAAAAAAGGACAAATAGATGACTGTGTACATACTTTCAAGAAACCCAAAGCTTTATTCAACAAAAAGATTGGTAGAAGCTGGTGAAGCGAAAGGATGGAATATCCGTGTGATCGATTACCTGATGTGTACCATTGAAATTATAAAGGATGAGCTCGCAGTGATCTATAAGGGTGAGCTTCTGCCGGTTCCTGATGCGATTATTCCTCGTATCGGAGCAAGCCGTACATTTTTTGGTACGGCAATGGTACGCCACTTTGAGATCATGGGCGCATTTA
This sequence comes from Sulfurovum sp., assembly GCA_036568165.1. GTDB lineage: Bacteria > Campylobacterota > Campylobacteria > Campylobacterales > Sulfurovaceae > Sulfurovum. Next base: position 6,344 of record DATCTA010000191.1, on the reverse strand, counting down.
GTGTGGCAGGAAATCTTGCTATTGCAAGATCGAGAGACAAACTAAGAAGTCTTCAAGTCCTATCAAAACAAGGGGTAGATATGCCCAAGACCGTATTTGCCTCCAATAAAGCCAATGCCAAAGATGTCATAAAACTCAGTGGAGGTACACCTCTGGTATTGAAGATCCTTGAGGGAACACAGGGTGTGGGGGTCGTACTGGCAGAAACACAAAAAGCTGCCCAGTCGGTTTTGGATGCTTTTTACGGAATGGAGGTAAACCTTTTGGTGCAAGAGTTCATTAAAGAGGCAGGAGGAGCGGATATACGTGCGCTGGTCGTCAATGGTGAAGTCGTCGGTGCGATGAAGCGCCAGGGCGCAGAAGGAGACTTCAGATCCAATCTTCATCAGGGAGGAAGCGCTACAGCGTACAAACTCAACAGAAAAGAAAAATCCATGGCATTGGCTGCTGCAAAAGCGATGGGTCTTGGTGTATGCGGTGTTGATATGATCCCTTCAAAGCGTGGTCCATTGGTCATGGAAGTGAACTCTTCCCCTGGACTTGAAGGTATTGAAAAAGCTACCAATGTGAATATAGCAGGAAAGATCATGAATTACATCGAGAAGAGTATCGCACCTGCAAAAAGCAAAGGAAAACGCCGCATTAAAAAAGACAGCATCGGAGTTTAAAGTGCCTGCTGCAAAATTTGTATTAGGCGGTATAGAGATACCAAGAGGTGCTACTGTAACAGTTTCTCTTGAGTTACCTAAAATGTATAATACCCCTACCAAACTGCCAGTAAGAGTGGTCAGGGGGAAAAAAGACGGACCTGTCGTTTTTATCAGTGCTGCTATTCACGGAGATGAGCTCAACGGTATAGAGATCATCAGAAGATTTAGAAAGTTAAGTATTCTAAAAAAACTGAAGGGAACAGTGATCTTAGTACCTATTGTCAATGTCTACGGGATCATGACCTTATCACGCTATCTACCTGACAGAAGAGATTTGAACAGGAGTTTCCCAGGAAGCGAAAAAGGTCCTTTGGCCTCAAGGGTGGCAAATATATTTTTTCAAGAGATCGTCAGTAAGTGTGATTTGGGTATTGACCTTCATACGGGGGCAATACACAGGTCAAACCTGCCTCAAGTAAGAACCAATATCGAAAATGAATATACCTTTAATCTTGCAAAGGCATTTGGCGCACCGGTCGTATTGCATTCAGAGATCAGGGATGGCTCTCTTCGTGCGGTAGCCCAGGAAGAAGGTGTACCGATCTTGCTTTATGAAGCAGGTGAAGCTTTGAGGTTTGATGAAACCAGTATCAGGATAGGTGTACATGGGTTAGTGAATGTGCTAAGGGAAAATAATATGCTTCCAAAAGTATCACGTAAGAAACACCTGAAGACCCCGGTCGTGACAAAGAGCAGTCGATGGGTCAGAGCCAGTGAAAGCGGTATGCTTAGAACGATAAAAGCACTTGGGGATACAGTTAAAAAAGATGAGATTGTTGCATTTATAGATGAGCCTCTGGATGATGAATTTTTTGAAATAAAATCCCCTTTTGACGGCATTATCATCGGTAAGTCTGAAATTCCTCTGGTACAGGCGGGAGATGCCATTTTTCATATAGCCAATTTCAGCGACCTTGAAACAGCTGAGCACAAGATCGGCTATTTTAGTGAAGATGCCATAGAACGAAGCGAATTTCATGAGTTGAACAGGGAGCAGAGTATTGAATAAAGGAAGTATATTGTGGAAAACGATTTAAGCATTGAGATAATGAAGCTTCGTGAAGAGAACGATGCTTTGCGTCAGCGTCATCATGAAGCGGATATCTATTATGCAAGGATGAAGGAACTCGAAGTATATCAGGCAGAGCTTGTTAAATTACTTAGCAGGATAGAAGAGAGATCGGGAAAGGTCATCATACTTTTTGAAGGAAGGGATGCTGCAGGAAAAGGAAGTCTGATCGGGACTATTGCTCAGTATCTGAATCCGAAGCATTGTCGTACGGTTGCATTGGGAAAACCTACAGATGAAGAGCGGTCACAATGGTATTTTCAAAAATATATCAAGCATTTCCCTAAAGGCGGTGAACTGGTACTCTTTGATCGCAGTTGGTATAATCGTGCTATGGTAGAGCCGGTATTTGGCTTTTGTACCCATGAAGAGTATGAACTTTTTTTAGATACCGTTACCTCTTTTGAAGAGTCATTTATCAAGCATGGTACACGTTTGATAAAGATCTATCTGAGTGTTTCAAAAGAGATACAAAGCGAACGTTTTAAAAGACGTAGGAACGATCCTCTGCGTCAATGGAAATTAAGTGAGATCGATATGCAGGCACAGGCAATGTGGAACGAGTTTACCACAAAAAAGATAGTCATGCTTGAAAGAACACATACGCCAAGTTCACCATGGCATATCATCCGCTCAAGCGACAAACATAAAGCACGCATCGAGGCGATGAAACTTATTTTAAGAGAGATCGGAGCCGATCAAGAATATCCTGCGATAGATCTGAAACCTGACAAGAGTGTTTTGATCTCTGTGGAAGAGGAATTGATTCGTTAGTCTTTTAATGATACAAAGTATCATGCCACAGAGGGTTATTCGTATTTTTTAAACTGCTGCAACCATACCTTGTCTTCGTCACTGAGCTTCCCGACTCGTTCGAGCAGTTTTTTCTTTGTGGAGATGAGGTCATTTATCTCAAGATAGGCCAAAAGTGCTGGATTGATCGTCGGTTCTTCACGTCCGTAAGCGATCAGTTTTTCGATATCTGCCAATAATTCTTCTTTACTTTGTTTGTTTTCTGTATTCATTTTGTTATACTACCCAAAAAGAAATAATAAAGGATAGACTATGCTAGAAGTTGGAACACAGGTAAAAGATTTTTGTTTGCCAAATCAGGATGAGGAAGAGATCTGTTTTAGAGACATCAAAGGAAGATGGACAGTGCTTTATTTCTATCCAAAAGACAATACTCCTGGTTGTACGACAGAGGCATGTGATTTTACAGCTGCACTTCCTGATTTTGACGGTCTTTCTGCGATTGTTCTTGGTGTAAGTCCTGATTCTCCTCAAAAACATAGAAATTTCATTGAAAAGAAAGCGTTGAAGATCACGCTTCTTGCAGATGAAGAGAAAACACTTTGCAACAGTTTTGGTGTATGGCAGCTTAAAAAATTTATGGGTAAAGAGTATATGGGTGTGGTGCGTTCAACATTCATCATAGACCCAGAGGGCAAGATAGCTGCAGTATGGCCGAAAGTTAAAGTCAAAGGTCATGTGGATGAGGTAAAGGCCAAACTTGCTGAACTCCAAGACTAAGATATACTCTACTTCCAAAGGCATCATAACAGGTGCCTTTTTGAAATCTCTCTTTATATTTATTTAAACATCATTTGGGTATAATCGCGTTCCTTATTCTCGTAGAGGATATAGAAATACACATGTAGTTATTCCTTGCACGGTTGTGTGGCTCTGAATTCAGGGTGAACATTGAGGACTACAGCGGATCAAACCTAGTGATTGAAGCTATGCTTTTAACTGAGTTTTCACTGTGTGAAAATTCTATTATGATTATACCAAGGAGAAATTTATGGTAACAATGAAAGACCTACTCGAGTGTGGAGTACACTTCGGGCACCAAACTAGAAGATGGAACCCAAAAATGAAGAAATTCATTTTCGGTGCAAGAAAGAACATCTATATTATCGACCTTCAAAAAACACTTAGATATTTCAAATATACATACAATGTTGTAAGAGATGCAGCTGCTGAAGGAAAAACTGTACTTTTCGTAGGTACTAAGAAACAAGCAAGAGAAGCGATTAAAGAGCAAGCTGAGAGATGTGGTATGCCTTACGTTTCAACAAGATGGTTAGGTGGTATGTTGACTAACTACCCGACAATGAAAAAATCTATCAGAAAACTTGAGATCATCGAGCAAATGGAAGAGACTGGACAGATCAATCTTCTTACTAAAAAAGAAGCATTGATGCTCAAAAGAACAAAAGAGAAACTAAGCTCTTACCTCGAAGGTTTCAGACATATGAAAAAGCTTCCTGACATGATGTTCGTTATCGACTCTGTAAAAGAACACATTGCAGTAAAAGAAGCAAGAAGACTTGGTATGAAAGTTGTTGCTCCACTTGATACAAACTGTGATCCTGATATGGTTGACTATCCAATCCCTGGAAACGATGATGCTATACGTTCAATCGAACTTTTCTGTAAAGAAATGGCTGAAGCGATCATCGAAGGTAAAGCGGCATATGCTGAAACACACGGTATTGAAGTAGAAGAAGTAGCAACAAGCGATGAGATAGCTGAAGTAATGGCTGAATCAGAAACTGAAGAAGATGTAGAAGTATCTGAAACTGAAGCGGATGACCTTACTAAGATCGCTGGTGTTGGTAAAGTATACCAAGGTAAACTCAATGACGAAGGTTTCTATACATACGAAGATGTAGCGAACATGACTGATGAACAAATCGCAGTAATGGAAGAAAAATACAGCTTTAAAGGTAACTTCAGAGACGCAGTTGCATCTGCAAAAGAATTGGCGGAGGGATAATCATGGCAAACTTTGGACCAAAAGATATCAAAAAACTCAGAGAGATGACTGATGCAGGAATGATGGACTGTAAAAAAGCATTGACTGAAGCTGATGGTGACATGGACAAAGCAGTTGCATGGCTTAGAGACCAAGGTATGGGTGCTGCTGCTAAAAAAGCAGGTAAAGTCGCTGCTGAAGGTTCTATCGGAGTAAAAGTTGAGGGTAACAAAGCGGTTATCGTTGAGATCAACTCTCAAACTGACTTCGTTGCACAGAATGACAAATTCAAAACACTTTTGAATACGGTTGTAAATCATGCATTTGACAATAATCTTAAAGATGCAGAGGCTATCAATGCTTCTACGATCAACGGTGAGCCTTTTGGTGATTATCTTTCTCAGCAAATTGCTATCATCGGTGAAAAACTTGATGTAAGAAGAGCTGCACTTATCGTGGGAGATGAAACGACTGCAGTAAACGGTTATGTTCACTCTAACGGTCAAAACGGTGTAATCATTGAAGCGAAATGTGATTCGGCAAAAACAGCTGAAGCAATGGTTCCGGTACTTAAAGATGTAGCTATGCATGCAGCTGCAATGTCACCACGTACACTCTCTTACAAAGACTTTGATCCTACATTTGTAGAAGAAGAGACTAAAGGTAGAATTATCGCTATCGAAAAAGAGAACGAAGAGCTTGTTAGACTTGGTAAGCCACTTAAGAATGTTCCTCAGTATATCTCAATGAGCCAATTGACTCAAGAGGTTCTTGCTGAAGCAGAAGAGATGCTTAAAGGCGTATTGGCTTCTGAAGGTAAACCAGAGCAGATCTGGGACAAGATCCTTCCAGGAAAGCTTGCAAGATTTATCATGGACAATACAACACTTGACCAAGAGCAATGTCTTCTTGACCAAAAATTCGTAATGGATGACAGCAAAACTGTTTTTGAATACATTCAGGAAAAAGCAAAAGCTGCTGGCGGTTCAGCAGAGATCGTTCATTTCGTAAGACTTGAGGTAGGTGAAGGAATTGAAGTAGCAGAAGAAGATTTTGCTGCTGAAGTTGCTGCACAAATGGGATAAGGGCCTCCCCTTATCTTTTTTCTATCCAAACAAATGTTTGGATAGGTTCTTAAATATTCTCTCTTTTATAAACCCATCATATTATTATGTTAAAATATGCCAAATAATTTAAAGGCAGCAGATGTCCCAATATCTATTGGAAGCAGAAAATATCTCACACAGTTTTGATACACTTTTATTTCATGATGTAAACTTTACTTTAAAACCTTCACAGAGTGCAGCGATCATAGGTCGTAGCGGCTGCGGAAAATCAACGCTTTTACATATATTTTCAACCTTCATCAAACCTGATAAGGGAAAGGTGACGCTTTTTGGAAAAGATATTTACGCTCTTGATGACAAGTCTATCGAATCACTGCGTCGGTATGATATAGGTATTATCTTTCAATTTCATTATCTCTTTAAAGGCATGACCGCATTGGAAAATATCGAAGTTGCCAGTATGCTCAGTTCTGAGAAGATCGATGAAAAGTTATTAGAAAAATTGGAGATCAAAGAGCTTATGAGACAGAAGATAGGCGAACTCTCTGGCGGACAGCAGCAGCGTGTTTCCATAGCCAGGGTTTTAAGTAAGAACCCGCGTATCATTTTTGCTGATGAACCTACCGGAAATCTAGATAAAGAGACTGCCGAACTGGTAATGGATGTGCTTTTGGACTATACAAAAGAGACAGGTGCAGGGCTTTTACTGGTAACACATGATGAGAGTATGGAAGCAC
>DATCTA010000190.1:0-14535 GCA_036568165.1 Sulfurovum sp. | reverse complement strand
TGATTGTATAAAACCGCCCCTTATAAGATAGATGTGACTTGCCAACGTCGCATCATTTGGCGTCTCTTTTGTTGTAGGGATTAATAATCTGGAAAATCTCACGTGTTGTATCCTTTGTTATGATGATCATTTTTATACTGTTTAGGATCAATATTTTCTGTATCGATATTGAACATCTTCTTGACTGATTCTATATAGTTTGCATTATTTTTATCCGCAGAAGAATGTCTGAGGTTTTGCGTCGGTGTATGCAAAAAACGTTTGAACATCTGCTCAGCCATTTTACGCATATTATCTTCTGCTTCTTTTGGTACAAAACCTTTCTTTAATGCTCTTTTCATTTCCGCATCTATCGCTTCATTCACCTGTTCTCTCATCTCTTTGATAACCGGTTCTATAGAGAGTGCTCTCAGCCATGCATAAAACTCGTCTCTGTATTTTTCTACTATTTCAGCTGCTCTGACTGCCTGCTCTTCTCTTAATGCATGATTATCCTGCGATATGGTACGAAGATCATCGATACGGAAGATTTGCAGTTTATCTATTTCTATCTCTTCGATATCACGAGGTATTGCCATATCGAACCAGAGTCTTGGCAGTATTTCATCCCCTAACAGATCTTTTGTGATAATAGGCTCTCTTGATGAAGTGGCTGAAAAAAGCAGTCGGTAACGGTTCACATATTTTTCCAGTTTTTCCATCGGTGCAGCTTTGACATTCTCACCCAACTTTTGGGCTATGGACTCTACTTTCTCCTGATCCCTGCCCATCATCACGACATCGCACCCTGCCCTAAGCAGATGCTTTGCAGCCAGAACACCCATTTCTCCTGCACCTATGACAACTGCTGTCATACCGGCCATAGTGTCACCCAAAAGTTTATGTGCCTGTGCTACAGCCACAGATGCTATAGAAATAGGGCTTTGCGAAATATTCGTAGCATTACGAACTTCCGCAGCACATTTGACGGCATAAGAGACGATACGGTTAAGCTTGCGTCCTGCAGTTCCATTTCTATGAGAGAGCATGAATGCCTCTTTTACCTGTCCAGTGATCTGTGACTCACCTATGACCAATGAGTCCAAAGAAGAGACCACTGAAAAGATATGCTGTACTGCTTCTTCATCATCATAGCGCACCACGGCATTTTTAAGCTCATAAAAGTTCAATTCGCTCTTTTGACTCGCTAGCCCCAGGATCGTATGATAACTTGAAAAGTTGTCCCGTGTAGCCACAACAATTTCAACCCGGTTACAGGTAGAGATGATAAATGCTTCATGTATGAAATCAAATTGAACCAGCTGATTGAGCATCTCTATGGTTTCTTCATCATTGGCAAAAGCCAATTTCTCTCTCATAGCCTGGTCACAGTTCTTATGAGAAAAACTCATTACCTGGTAAAACATTAAAAGTCCCTTTCTATCATCTGCATTGCGATGCTTGAGAGTGCATCTTCACCTCTGATGTTCATCAGTTCTATGGCTTCTTCTATCAGCACTTTGGCCTCATCATAGCTCTTTTGTATCACTTTATGTTCCTGCATCTTCGTTTTGATCCAATGCTGTTCGTGTGTTGAGAGTTTTTTTGCATGCAGTGATCTTAACCTCTCTTTTTCTTTACCCTCCAAGACCTCATAGAGATAGATGTACGGAAGTGTCGTTTTTCCCTCTTCAAAATCATGCAGAGCAGGTTTACCCAGTGTTTCGCTATCTGCAGTGATGTCAAGCAGATCATCTATCATTTGAAATGCGATACCAAGGTTTCTGCCGTAGGTCATATAAGCCTCTTTGGACTTTCCTGCCAGGATCGCCGCAGCACCTGCACTGGCCTCCATCAGTGAAGCTGTCTTTTGGTATATCATCTCCAAATACATCTCTTTGTCCAAATTAAATGTTTTTGATAGCGAGACATCTTTGAGTTCACCAAGGCTGAGTTGAACTACAGCACCAGAGATCACTTTAGCCACTTCAGGACTGATATCGTTCAGTTCCAAAAATCCTTTTGAATAGAGGATATCTCCAAGCATGATAGCTGTTTTATTGCCATAGACTGCATTGAGAGAAGGTTTAGAACGTCTGGTGAATGCATCATCTATAACATCATCATGCAAAAGACTGGCAGCATGTATCATCTCTACTATCGCAGCTGTCTTTACAACACAAAGCGAATTCCCTGCTATTTTCAAGATAAGTTTTGCACGTAATCTTTTACCATGAGGAAGCTTTGTAAATAGCCCCTGTACTTCTTTGTCGTTCAGATCAGCTATAAATTGTTCTATTTTTCTCTCAACAGCACTCAACACTTGTTAGTCCTTATTTACACTGAGCGATACTCCACACTCTCATACCACTCAAGTATCATCCAGTTATATTTTCCAAAAGAGAATAATTATAGCTAAATAATGTTAATCTTTTTCTGCCTTGTCCTCTACTCTGTATATCACTGCATACATCAAAGGAACATAGTAGAGATTCAATACAGTTGCCCAGGCGATCCCAAAACCAAGACTGATGGCCATAGGCTGTAAAATAAGTGCTTGACCCGAAGCAAAGAACATCAGTGTAAAGAGTCCAAGTATCGTTGTAAGAGACGTTAATAAAATCGGACGAAGCCTCTGTATAGCGCCTTCTAAAAGTCCTTTTTGACCCTTTGTTTTTCTAATAACGCTGAGCATGATCAGACCGTCATTCACCACGACACCCGCCAGACCGATGATACCCATCACACCTGGGAGGCTCAGGTTCAATCCTACCACATATTGACCAAACAGCGCACCCACGATCGAAAGCGGGATCGTCGATACGATGATCAAAGGCATGACCAATGAGTTAAACATCCATACCAGTGTGATAAAAATGAGGAAAATAGCTATCATCGCAGCCTGTGACATCTCTTTTTGCATCTTTTTATTCTCTTTTTCTTCACCTTTGATGATGACAGTCACATCCTCTTTTTCAAATTCCTCAAGCAGAGGTTTGATCTCTTTCATGACATCTGTTGCCAGTACTTTTTTATTATCAACCCTTGCAGAAACGGTCCGTACTCTCTCAGAGTCCTCTTTGAAGATCTTGACATAACTGCGTTTATAGTTGAAATCACAGATATCTTTCAGATTTACGATCTGTGTTCTATCCGGTGTAGTGAGTGTTACATTATGCAATTGCAGGTTTGTATCTTTATCAGGGTTTTCGATACGTATTCTGATAAGTCCGGTATCATTGAACATTTTTCCATACTCTGCTTTCAGAAATGAACCTTTGAGTACAGAGGTAAGATAGACCTCATTAAACCCTAACTGCTGTCCGTATTCATTCACGCGAAGTTTGAGTTCTTTAGCACCTTCTTTCGCATTATCGGCTATGTCCATTACGCCATCGATACTTGAGAGTTTGTTTTTAAATCTTTCCACCACACTTAGCATTTTCTCAACGGATGGCGTTGCAAAACCGATCTCTATATCGTTACCAACAATACCTGCTTGAGGTGCATAGACATTCAACTCTGTAAAGATATCCTTGCCCTCGCTGTTCTTTAAAGTTCTTTGATGGGTCAATATCTCTTTTTGGATACGCTCCACAATATCCTGTGCCTTATGCTGCCGTATCATATCACTGTCGTCATACTCCAGTGAAAATACCGGACTGATATACTTATCAAAAAAGTTTTCAGGTGCTTTTTCATGCAGATTGACAAATATCTGAAAGAGGTTATCTCCTGTTTCATACTCTTGTTTTGCATCAAGATTGATACCTATCACTGAAGTGACTGATGAGAGCGTATCATCATCAAGTTTTGCCAGGATCTCTTTTTCTATGGCAGTGACATAGACTTCTGTATCTTCAAGTTCATTATTGACATCTATCTTCCCGTTTACATAGATCTGTGTAGTATCAAACTCAGGGAAGAGCTTGAATTTAGTCAACTTCAACATTCCTGCAGTTGCAAAGATAATAAACATGACAATAATCAAAAGACTTCGTTTTTTATGCTTTAAAAGAGTGCCCAGGATCAATTGATAGATACTGTTTATTCTTCTCCAAAAACTGTTTTCACCATACTCTTTTTCTATCTTTCCGATAGTAAAAAACTCTTTGGCGTGAAGTGGCAGAAAATAAAAGGCCTCAAAGAAGGAACTTATCAATAAGATACTGATCATTACAGGCAGCACTTTCATAAAGATACCCATTTCACCGCTCATGATTAATAGCGGCAAAAATGCAAATACCGTTGTCAATGTAGCTGTCAGAACGGCAGGGAACATTTCAACCGCACCCTCTATCGCTGCATCTCTTGGACTTTTCCCCAACTCTATATGCCTATAGATATTCTCTCCGACAACAATAGCTTCATCGACTATCATACCCAATGCGATCAATGCACCTAGAAGTGTTAACATATTCAGGCTGTATCCCAAAAGATCGGCTCCTACGATGGTGATCATAAAACTGGTAGGGATACCGATGGCGACAACAAAAGCGATACGATAGTTCACGCTTAAAAAAAGTGCCAAAAATACAAGTATAAGTCCAAATAAGATATTTGAGGAGACCAGATTTAATCTGTTTTTGATCCAAATTGATGTGTCGGTATAGGCTTGAAATGTGATACCAGGATACTCTTTTGCAAAACCCTTCAGATCTTCCTTGATCTGCTTGCTTAAAGCAATGGCATTGCCCTCTTCGGTCTTGTTGATGTTGAGTGATACATTTCTCATACCGTTAAAATGGGAAATCTCCCCGCGATCTCCCAATCCTATCTTTACAGTGGCGATATCTGAGATCCTTATACGCTGATTATCCACAGTGATAAGGGTACTTTCTATTTTTTTTGCACTTTTCTCACCATTGATCGTAGAGATATAAAGGTGACTGCCCTGTTGTTTGAGTGTACCGATAGGGAAAATAGAACTCAAATTGGCAATGGCCTGATAGACGCTGTCTTTGGCAAGGCCATAGGCATTGATCTTTTCATCATTGATCTCTATCAAGACCTCATCATCTACATCACCGTAGACCGTCAAACCGCTAAGTTCCTGATAGCGGCTCAGATCGCTCTTGAGCTTGTTTCCTATGTCAAGCAGTATTCTTGTGGAGACATCTCCCGAAATAGCAACGATAAGCAGTGGGAAATCTTTTTCTACCAGCTTTGCAGTAGGCTCATTCATGTCTGTAGGAAGATCACGTCTGACATTTGAGATAATGTCTTTCACATCATCGAGTGTTCTGCTTTTCTCACTTCCCTCTTTGATATTGGCTTTTATAAGAAAAGAGCCGTTTTGTATCACAGTCTCTATGGAATCTATCTCAGAGATATTTTTCAGGTCATCCTCGATCGTCTTGACAACCATTTTATCCAGTACATCCGCACTGCTTCCGGCATAACCTCCCTGGATAGTGATCTTGTCAAGAGAAGAGGGAGGAAAGATCTCTTTTGGAATATTTTGATAGGAAAAGAGAGCAAGCACAATCATGAATACCATCAAAATATGATTGATGATAGGCTTATCTACTGCAAAGCTGATAAAACCGCGTATCATCACTCTTCCTGTATAACAAAGATCGTGTCGGTCACTCTATTCTTGAACTTCAATGCTTCAACACTCTGTTCAAGCATAACTTTTTCTGCTTTAAGTACAGCAACTTCCCTTTTCATTTTATTGACCACTTTACTCTCATAATAGATCTGATTACTCAAATATATCTTGATAGTTGTCAGGATCAATACAATGACCATAGATATCAATATGATCATTGTCATACCAAAAGTAATACCGTTTGGTTTGGTTCTTCTCTTTCTACTTCTTGCCATCATCACTGTCTTTTTTAAATCTGAAACTTCTTAATTTGGCTGACCTGCTTCGCGGATTTGTTTTGAGTTCCTCTTTGCTCGCTGTTACAGGCTTCGAAGAAAATGACTTTCCCAATGCATGATTTTTTCCGCATGTACATCGTATAGCGTGAGGATCACAGATACATGCCTGTGCCCATTTTTTGAAACGGTTCTTTACCAACCGGTCTTCAAGCGAGTGAAAAGAGATCAATGAGACGATCTCTCCTCTGACATGTTTTTGCTCTAAAGCATCAAGAAGACCTTCTATCTCACCCAGTTCATTGTTCACTTCTATTCGAATGGCCTGGAACATCAGTGTCGCAGGGTGTATCTTCCCGCCGGATGGTAAAATGTTTTTTGCTATCTGGCTTAATTCTCTTGCAGAATTAATGGGTGCCTTTGCTCTAGTTTCTACTATTGCTGCTGCCAATCTTTTATAAGGACCTATCTCACCATAGGTATCAAAGATATATTCGAGTTTTTCTTGAGGATAATGATTTACTACCTCATAGGCCGAGAGTTCTGATGAAGCATCCATGCGCATATCGAGTGTTTCGGAGTTGAATGAAAAACCGCGCTCTAATTTATCCAGCTGTAAAGAAGAGACACCAAAATCGGCCAACACTGCCACGATCGGACTCTCTTGCAGTGTAGGAAATACTGTAGCAAAAGTCCCTTTGTAAAGTGTACTTCTATCCGCATAGGGTTCTAAACGTCTCTTGGAAAAATCCAAAGCTTCATCATCTCTGTCTATCCCAATATGTTTCAAGTGCTGATGTTTGGCCAGGATCTCTGAACTATGTCCTGCATACCCAAGCGTACAGTCAACGAAATAGCCTTCATCAACATCTTTAAAACTTGCCAGCACTTCATCCAAAAGTACAGGTGTATGAGGTATTTGCACGTGCTTCCTTCATTGCATAGGGTATTGACTTGATTACTTTGCCTTGGCTACAGCCAGAACTTGAAAACCTCTTACATACTATTAGTATTACATTTACTAAACCCATTATGCGTGCAGGGTTATTCAGAGGGTTCAACTATTTTAATGATATAATACCAGAATATTCCTAACTAAAGGTTTCCCAAATGGTAGACAAGCATCTCATCGACGAGATTAAACATGTTTCACTCTCTTTGTTTAACAAAAACTTTTTTAGTGTATATCATGGCTCCATCTCTGCACGTGTAAGCAGCAGTGGATTTATCATCAACTCCAAAGATACGATCTTGGATGAAGTTACAGAAGAATCGCTTGTCAAACTAGACTGTCATAAAAGAGACTACCGCTGGAGTATGGCCAACTCCGATGTACACATACATGAACAGATCTATGAGTCCATTCCCAATGCAAAATATGTCTGTTATACCATGCCTCCGTATGCAACGGCCTACTCACTCAAACACGGTAAGGTATCTCCCCAGGACTACTATGGAAAACAGATCCTGGGAGAGGTTATCGTATACGACCCGAAAAACATGGATGACTGGCTTGAGCGTGCACCCTATGAGATACGTAAGTTTTTTCAAAAACATGAAACACACCTGCTGCTGATCAAAGGCTTTGGTCTGATATCCTACGACAGAGATATCACTGAAATGGCAAAAAAGATCTCTATCTTGGAAAACTCGTGCAGGCTACTCGCCCTGTCTGCAAATCTTTAAAGCAGTACCGCAATCAGTATCTGCTATAATGTGTCTGCTTTGAAGCTTCATTTACAGTAATCAAACTGTTCCTATCGATGCTTTTTATTTTAAGTATACGTATAGGTTCTTCTTGAAACCTGCGTTTAAAATTATCTGAAAGATTACGCAAGGATTCTTGTGATATCAGGTAAACCTCTTTGGCAAAAGGCATTTCTATTTTATTTACAACTGCTACAAGCGTATCTTCATGGACCTTCCAAATTCCGGAACCTTGTATCTGCAGATCTTTGACAAAGGCTTCACCCTTTTGCAAGCTTACAAGCAATACGATAGCAAAAGAACGATCGGCATTTAAATGTAAATACTCTTTCTCAATGGTAAGTGTGCCATTATTGGATAATTTGACCACCGAATTCCATTTGCCTAATAGCTCGTTTCTCTCTACAGCTCCAAGATCCCATAGCAATATCAACATCAGTAGTAAAACTCTCATGATTTACCTTCATATTCATATATAGTTCAGATTATAATAAAAAATAACTGTAAATCATATGTCAACACTTCTGTAAAGCATACTTTTGCTATACTCCTCAAATATCATCTCTCATAGGAACCCTGATATGAATCAGACAAAAAAAAGATTAAGTATCATCAACCATGCCATATCTATTACTGATGTTGACACTATACAGCTCCAGGTTTTAAAACTGGCACCATTGAAAACAGATGCAAAGATCCAGGAGATCATTGCAGCAATCGAAACAGAGAACTATGCTAAAGCCCAAAGTCTTATCAATGCCTATATTGAAGCACCTACTGAGAATATCATTCAAAGAACCCCTCAGGACGATACAAATGGTATCTCTGCAGAAGATCAGGCTATCATCGATGAATTTGACCTTTTCATCACACCAGGTGCAAATGAAAAACCCAAAGAGATCGATATCAATGACTTCCTTTTCGATGAGCTTCCTAAAGCGAAAAAAACAAAACCTGTAGAACAAAGAGATTATGAAGCGCTGCTCAATATCGATGTGGACAATGTACTGCCCAACAACATTGAGCTAGATGCTTCTCATACCTCAAAAGACACTTTTTTTGAAACAGCCAATGAAGATCAAAGGTTTGACACCCAGTATATCCCTAGGGATACTTTTTTTGATACGGATGAAACTGTAGAGCAAGAAGAGATATCTGCTAATGAGAGGGCTGAAGAGGAAACTCATAACGAACCTGAAGAAGATGAAGAGATGATCATCACCGATGAGTTGCCTTCCAAGGAAGAACTGCTTAAAGAGTTGAAACCCATAGCGAAGCTTCACGAACATACAGAAAAGTCAAATTATAAAGCGATACCTTATATCGCACAGAAACTGATGAGTATGAAAAAACAGTTTCCGCCTATCGAACAAACTTATGAAAAATTTGATACGGTCGAGAACCTTCTAAGAAAAATATCACAGGAAGAATATACAGAAGCTGAGATAGAAGAGACACTGGATTATATCAAAGAACTCACTGAGAACGGACAACTCAATGAAGCTGCCCAACTGCTCTTGGTGTGTGCAGCCACTGAGTCAAAATTTGCACAGTTCATGTTGGGAAGAGAATTGTATAAAGGTGTATTGTTAGAACAGAATATACCTGAAGCATTTGAACATATCTATAGTCTGGCTATGGAAGATTATCCTGAAGCACTCTGTGACCTGGCACAGTTCTATGAACACGGTATCAATGTAGATACAGACAAGAGAAAAGCTGAACAATTATTCAAAGAAGCAGCTGAATTTGGTATAAAAAGAGCCCAAAAGCATTATGATCGTTTGGAAAAACAAAACCGGGGTTTCTTTAGCAGATAGATCTATTTCGCTACCTTTTTGATACCTTGGTATGCAACCTCTATCATCTTGTCGATCTCTTCATAGGAGATGATATAAGGGGGCATAAAATAGATCACATGTCCCAATGGTCTGAGCAATACCCCTTGACTTAATGCATACTCATACACCTTTAACCCTACCCGTTCCGTTGTCTGGTATCCTTGTAGCTCAATCGCAGTGATCATTCCCTGTTGTCTTATCTCTTTGACATTTTCAAGTATCGTGAATTTTTCCAACTGCGTTTTGATGTACTCGCTCTTCTTGGCATTCTGACCTAAAATATCATTTTCTTCAAATATATCCAAAGTAGCCAAGGCTGCAGAGCATGCCAGAGGGTTTCCTGTATAACTGTGAGAATGTAAAAACGCTTTATACTCATTATAATCACAATAAAATGCATGGTAGACATCATTGGTCGTCATGACCACCGAAAGAGGCAGGTAACCGCCAGTCAATCCTTTGGAAAGGGTCATGAAATCAGGTGAGATATCTGCATGGTCACAAGCAAACATCTCCCCGGTACGTCCAAAACCTGTCATGATTTCATCAGCGATAAGATGCACATCATACAGTTTTGTTAATTCCCTTGCACCCTTAAGATATGCAGGATGATACATATGCATCCCGCCAGCTCCCTGTATAAGAGGTTCGATGATGAATGCAGCTATCTCATCGGATCTGCTTTTCAACATAGCTTCAAGAACTTCCAGTGCTTCATTTGCAGCTTCTATACTCTGGTCATTGGGTACGGGCACTTGGGTATTGGAAATCAGCAGAGGTTCATAGGTCTCTTTATAGAGTTCGACATCTCCCACGCTCAATGCACCTATTGTTTCACCATGGTAGGAGTTTGTCAATGAGAGGAAAAGTGTTTTACGTTTACTGCTGTTACGATGATAATGGTAGCTCATTTTCAATGCGGCTTCCACAGCTGATGAACCGTTATCAACATAAAAAACTTTGGCCAGATCCTTAGGTGTGATATTCACAAGTCTATGTGCAAGCTCAATGGCAGGCTCATGAGTGAACCCCGCCAAAAGGACATGTTCAAGTGTGTCGATCTGTGCTTTTACTTTTGCATTTATCTGTGCATTTGCATGCCCGAAAAGATTGACCCACCAAGAACTTACCGCATCGATATATGAGTTGCCCTCAAAATCATAAAGATAGACACCTTTTCCCGACTTTATCGGAATAAGCGGCAGAGTTTCATGATCCTTCATTTGGGTACATGGATGCCATATAACCTCAAGATCTCTCTGCATCATCTTACTATTCTGATTTAACATATTTTTCATACTCCAATTCATTAGCGATAAGCTTATTTTAGATAGAATATTGTACAAATTTTTCGATTGAAGGCAGATGAAGTATGATTAGTTGGATGCAGAAACACAATAAATACCTGGTATGGACGATCTGGGTAGCAACCATTGCATTTATTGGTGCAGGTTTTGTAGGTTGGGGAAGTTACACCTTTGGTTCCAAAGCAGGCAATGTGGCAAAAGTGGGTGACATAGAAATAGAACAAACAAAACTCAATATGGTCTACAGCAACTTATACAACCAATATAATCAAGCTATGCAGGGTGCCCTTGATGATAAAAAAGCACAAGAGCTCGGACTGGTTAAACAAGCCTTTGCAAGACTCGAAACACAGGCAAAAGTACTTAACTTTGCAAAAGATATGGGTATTATCGTATCAGATGCAGAAGTTGCACAAAGACTGCAGGAACTTCGAATATTCCAAAAAGATGGTGTTTTCAACAAAGAGATCTATGAAGGATATCTGAAAAGTCAAAGAATGAGAGCCAATGTATTTGAAAATACACTCAGAGAAGAGATGATCATCGAAAAGACCTTTTCTCTTCTCCCGACAGACACTTTACCTCTAGAAGAAGAAGCTGTTGGGGCAGCGATGAACGTCAGTGACAAATTGGCCTACAAGGTATTGACAAACGATGATCTTAATTTTGTTACGGATATAGCCAAAGTAAAAACGTTCTGGGAAATGAAAAAAGAGAACTTCATGACACCTGAGATGTATGAGCTCTCGATCGTTTGGACGCAAAGTGAAGACACTGCTGTTACTGATGAAGAAGTAAAAGCGCATTATGAGGCAAACAGCTTCAACTATACTGACGGCGAGGGTAAACAGCTTAGCTACGAGGAAGCTAAAACTTTGGCAACAAAAGATTTAAAGATAAAGAAGACAAAAAAAGCTGCGCAAAAAGCATATATCGCATTTAAAAAAGGTCAAATTGACACCACCGAGAAGATCACACTCCCAGTTGGTGATCTTAAACTGACAGACGAAGTTTGGAGTGCAATCAAAGAGAGTAGTACCGGAGATATCATCAAACCTAAAGTTGTAGCTGATATGTATGCAACGGTCAAAATTGAAAAGGTTGTTCCTTCAAGGATAAAAACATTTGAAGAGGCTGAAAAAGAGGTCACTGTACTTTATGAGGACCAAGCCAAAAAAGAAGCACTTTTGTCATTGGCTGAGTCAACACTCAAGAACTTCGATCAGAACGATGTATTCATCTCAGATTTTGTAAAATTGGAGGAAAATGTCAACTTAAATCCATTAAATAACAAAGAAAGTTTACAATTTTTACAAAAACTCTTTACATCAACGAAAGAAAAAGGTATTATAAGCGTATTCGATAAGGTTATAGTTTATAATATCTTGGAGCAAAAGCTGCAACCAATGGATGAGAATCAGACAGCTTTTGTAAAAGAGACTGTCGACACACTGAAACAAACAACATTTGAATCAAACCTGATCAAGATGTTGGATAAACAATATCCTACGGAAGTCTATATGGGAGGACTCACAAATTGAGCGACACAATTTTAGCTATTGATATCGGTTCCACAAAAATATGTGCTATCATTGCTGAAATAAAAGACTCTGAAGTCACCATACAAGGACATGGCATCTCTAAATCCCAAGGGGTTAAAAAAGGTGCAATAACTAACATCGAACTTGCTTCCAAGTCTATTAAAAAAGCTATCAATGATGCAAAACGCATTGCAGGGAGCAATATCACTTCTGCGATCGTATCTATCTCAAATGCTTATGCAAAGAGTCTCAACTCTACAGGTATTGTCAACATACCGCACAAAGACATCTCTATCAAAGAGATCAATCGTGTTATGCAAACTGCACTGTACAATGCGAACGTACCAACAGAGTACGATGTCATCCATGTATTGCCATACAACTTCAGAGTAGATGATCAGGATTTCATAGAAGATCCGTTTGGTATGAATGCAAACCGTATGGAAGTGGATGTCAACATTATCATGACACAAAAATCCAACCTCTCCAATCTAAAAAAAGCTGTCAGATCAGCTGGTGTAGAAATAGACGGCATAGTACTAAGCGGTTATGCATCTGCAATCGCAACGATGCATGAAGATGAAAAAGAACTGGGTGTAGCTGTTATCGATATGGGCGGACAGACAAGCAACCTGGTCGTTCATACCGGTAACTCGATCAGATACAATGACTTCCTGGGCGTAGGTTCCAACCATATCACCAATGACCTCTCCATGGCACTTCACACTCCGCTTCAAATCGCTGAGAATGTCAAAGTACGTCACGGAAGTCTTATCGAGAGTTCAAATGAGGTCATAGAGTTGCCTATCATAGGAGACGAAGAGACACGTAACGGTGTCTCTTTGGAGGTAGTGCACTCAGTGATCTTCTCTCGTGTCGAAGAGGCACTGATGATCTTGGCCAAGTCTTTGGAAAAGTCTGCTTTGAAAGAACAGATAGGTGCTGGCATCATCCTGACAGGAGGGATGACGAAGCTTAAAGGTATGCGCGAACTGGCGCAGGCTATCTTTACCGGTATGCCTGTAAGAGTAGGTTACCCAGATAATGTCAACGGTCTTTTTGATGAACTCAAAGATCCGGCATTCTCGACGGTAGTGGGTCTTCTTCTCTATAGAGCGGGTGCGCATACACAATATGAGATCAATTTCCAGCAGGAACTTCTACACTCAAAAACTGCATATGAAGAGAATCTCAACGATATCAGGATAGGTCATAAAGGTAATGATGCAGAAGAGCCACTCTCTTCTAAAGGTCATTCGGAAAACAAAGAGAGTCAAAAAGAGAATCAGCAAGGATCTGTCATATCATTTGACGATCTGCCTGATTTAGGTCATGAGAATAAAAATCCATTGAAAAAACTGGCCAACTGGGCAAGGCAGCTTTTTTAAAACACATCAACTAAAAGGGGGAAAACATGGAAGAGTTTGAGATAGATATCGTCGAGACGAAATGTCAGACAAATGGAGCAAAGATAAAAGCTATCGGCGTAGGCGGCGGCGGTGGTAATATGATCAATCATATGATCAGTGAGGGGATCAATACCATAGATCTTATTGTTGCGAACACAGATGCACAGGCTCTGGATGGTTCTTTGGCACCGTATAAAATGCAATTGGGTATCAATGCGACAAGAGGTCTTGGCGCAGGAATGCTTCCTGAAAAAGGTAGAGAAGCTGCATTGGAAAGCTTTGAAGACATCAAAAAAATGCTTGAGGGTTCTGACATTGTATTTATCTCTGCCGGTCTTGGAGGTGGTACAGGAACAGGTGCCGCACCGATCATTGCACAGGCTGCAAAAGAGGTAGGAGCACTTACTGTTTCTATCGTAACAAGTCCTTTTAAATTTGAAGGTAGAAAAAGAACAAAACTCGCAAAAGAAGGTTTGGAAGAGCTTAAAAGAGAGAGTGATTCTATCATCGTAGTACCGAATGAAAAACTTCTTTCTATCGTAGAAAAGAATCTTGGTATCAAAGAGAGCTTCAGAATGGTAGATGATATTCTTGCACAAGCTGTTGGCGGGATCTCTAAAGTCATCCTTTCTCATGGAGACAATGATATCAACCTTGACTTTGCCGATGTTAAAACGGTCATGAGTCACAGAGGTCTTGCTCTAATGGGTGCGGGATATGCTTCAGGTAAGAATGCAGCCTATGATGCAGCAAAAGCTGCTATCGAGTCTCCACTGCTTGACAATATCTCTATCGATGGTGCTATGGGTGTACTTGTACACTTTGACATCCACCCTGACTATCCAATCATGGAGATCGGTGAAGCGATGAGTATCGTTGAAGAGAGTGCAGATGAAGATGCATCTGTGATCTTTGGAACAAC
>DATCTA010000189.1:0-9261 GCA_036568165.1 Sulfurovum sp. | reverse complement strand
CATATAGATTTAATAGTTTCTTAAATACTTATATAATAGTTTTAGATATATTAGAGGATAGTGCAGTCGTTATTTCATAAGAGATCGTTCCAAACTGTTTTGCAGCCATTTTTGCATCATTCATAACACATACAATCTCTTTATCTGACTCAAGAGAGATGAAGTCCATGGAAACTCGTCCCAACACAGGTAAACCTTCAGCTATGATATACGGTTTTTGAGCATCTCCTCTGCACCACCCGTCTCCATATCCCAGATCATAGGTAGATACTGTCATATTATGTGAAGCTGTAAAATCTCCGCCATAACCGATCCGATCTCTTGCATTTAAAACCCTGCTTGAAACTTTTTTGGCATACAATGCCATCACTGGCTGTAGCTGTACTTCATCAAAAGTGTCCGGTAATTCATTGTAACCATAGGCTCCTATACCCACGCGTACAAGATCCTCATTAAAATGTTTGGTTCTCAAAATGGCAGCGGTGTTATGTGAATGTACTCTTACATTAGTAAACCCGCCTTCGTTTACCCTTTGCTTGACTATTTCAAACTGTTTTTGCTGCCAGAAGAGCTCAGAACTGAGTTCATCTGCGCTGCGGTAGTGTGTCATCACACCCATAAGATCCAGATCATTTTTTCTTATCAATTCCAGTGCTTCATCCAACTCATCCAAAGCAATACCGTTACGATGCATTCCTGTATCGACCTTGAGTTCTACTTTTGCACCCTTTTGGCCCTTCCTGATATCTTCCAAAGCATTGATCGCAAAAGAGTACTTCTCGTCTTTTATGATATTATCACCGAGTATAAGCACCGTTTCAAACAAAGATCTTATCTGCTCGGCTTCTGCCGTTTTTCGTACCACTGCATGTTTGATACCGAATTCTGATGCCAGTTTTCCCATAAGCTCCAGTCCATGACCGTATGCATTGTCTTTTAGCACTATGGCTATCTTCTCAACTGAGCCAGTTTTTAGTGCAATTTGGTTAAGATTATGATAAAAATTTTGTTTGTTTATTGTAATAAATGCCATGCAGGATTATACCAAAATAGATCATAAAAGGAACAAGATGCAAGAGATTGCAAAAAAAGTAATGCCCGCAGAGTGGGAGAAGCAGCGTGTTGTACTTCTTTCATTCCCACATGAAGAGACCGACTGGCATGATCCGAGTAATCCATCGATGCTTGAGGCAAGTCTTTCTCCTTTTATACGTATTGCACAGGCGATCGCTTATGCAGAGCCTGTTTACATTCTCTGCAACGATAAAGAGAAGATCTCAAACCTGTTTTGCAGCACACAAAACATGACCTTCATAGAGATACCGACCAATGACACCTGGATACGTGACTACGGATACATCAGCATCAAAGAGGATGGTCAGATAAAACTGCTTGACTTTACTTTTGATGGATGGGGCGGTAAATTTGAAGCTACACTTGACAACAGTGTCAACAAAGCTTTACATCAAAAAGGTTACATGGGTACCACACCTCTTGAAACAATCGACTTTGTTCTGGAAGGCGGATCGATAGAGAGTGATGGTCAAGGAACGATCCTTACTACATCTGAATGCCTATGTAACCCCAACAGAAACGGTGGTCTTTCTAAAGCTGAAGTCGAAGCAAAACTTCAAGAAACATTAGGGGCAGAACGATTCCTATGGCTTGATCATGGATATCTTGCAGGAGATGACACCGATAGCCACATTGACACCTTAGCTAGACTTGTCAACATAGATACGATCATGTATGTCAAGTGTGAGGATCAAAATGATGAACATTACGAAGCACTCAAAAAGATGGAAGAACAACTTCAGAGCTTTAAAATGGTCAATGGGAAACCTTACACATTAGTACCGCTTCCGATGAGCGATGCGATCTACGATGAAGATGGGCGTCGTTTACCCGCAACCTATGCAAACTTTTTGATCACCAATCATGCACTTGTCTATCCGACCTACGGTACTCCGCAGGATAAAATTGCACATGAGGTATTTGCTGCACAGTTTCCAGGTAGAGAAATCATACCGGTCAATTGTGTAAAACTGATAGAACAGGGAGGAAGCCTGCACTGTTCTACCATGCAGGTAGCCTATTAAGGCTACATACTGCGACCGAAGTTTTGTGACCAATAGGTTTTAAACCGGTCGTTTGTTGTAGTGTAGGCCATACCTACTTCTGTAAATTGACCGCTCATAAGATTTTTACAATGTTCATCACTGCGAAGCCATGCATCCATTGCCGCCTGTGCTGAGTGCTGTCCGGCAGCGATATTTTCACCGACAGCAAGCCATCTATAATCCGCATAGCTCATACGGTCTTTTAGACTACTTCCACGTCCAAGCCTCATATCAACAGCTGTTCTATCATTTGCAGTGCCTGAACCGTTATGACTGAAGTGGCTGCTCTTGGCCATATCATAACTGTGTGTATAGGCAGCCTCATAAAGTTTATCGCTCCAGACCAATGGTGCTACAGGCCCCATACTTCCATACTTCCCGCAGGTTCTTCTCTCTGAACGCACTTGATTGACTTTAGTGAGAAATTCTTTTTGCTGTGCTTTCGTTATAGAAGGGTACGTGTGTGCCAGCTTTTTGTTGACGCTTTTACTATTTAGCTGTGAAGTATACGTTTTGTCAGTATTGATGATAGTGGCATGAGCAACCTTACCTGAACCGCATCCAGTGAAGATCAAAAATGCAGCAGAGATGAGTACAAAACTAGTAATTTTCATATCCTTTTCCTTTTAAATCAGAATTATCAGGAAAAGTAAAAGTTACTGCATTTGCAATGTGCAACCTGGCGATCTTAAGATCTAAGACCCATAGCTTTCCGTCCATATTTCACAATATGTTTGGCTTTTAACATTTCCATATCATTAATATATAAAAAAAGCGTTTAATATAAAATAAAATTATGTTAGAATTTCTCTTATGAAAACAGCACTTATTCAACAAAAATTTTATGGTAATAAATACGATACGATCAGGGTAACAACCTCAAAGATACATGAGGCAGCGAAAAACGGAGCAGAGCTTGTCGTACTTCAGGAACTTCATCAGAATGAATATTTCTGTCAAAGTGAAGACACAAAGTTTTTCGACTATGCTGCCAATTTTGAAGAAGATATCGCTTTTTGGTCAGATATTGCAAAAGAAAACGCCGTCGTTCTTGTCACTTCCCTGTTTGAAAGACGTACAGCAGGTCTCTATCATAACACTGCCGTTGTCTTTGAAAAAGATGGTACTATCGCAGGAAAATACCGCAAAATGCACATCCCCGATGACCCAGGCTTCTACGAGAAGTTCTATTTTACCCCTGGAGACCTTGGCTTTGAACCTATCGATACTTCTGTAGGAAGACTGGGTGTACTTGTCTGTTGGGATCAATGGTACCCGGAAGCGGCAAGAGCAATGACCCTTCGTGGCGCAGAGATCCTTATCTACCCTACGGCGATCGGATGGTTTGATGCAGACAGCAAAGAGGAAAAAGCCCGTCAGGTAGAAAGTTGGATCACTATCCAGAGATCTCATTCAATTGCCAACGGTATCCCGGTTATCTCGTGCAACCGTGTAGGTTTTGAAGCAGACAGTTCAGGTGTCATGGATGGTATACGTTTCTGGGGCAACTCTTTTATCTCAGGGGCACAGGGCGAGATACTTGTACAGGCCGGTAGTGAAAATGAGGAGATTCTCTACGCAGATATCGACCATGCACGCACGAAAGAAGTCCGTGATATCTGGCCATTTTTACGTGACAGACGTATAGAATCGTATCAGTGTCTTCTTAAAAGATATTGTGACTAGTACCAAGCAACTTTAAGGTTTACTGCTTTTCAAGCCACCACATAAAGGCAAACATAAGCCCTGGCGTTTTGGCTATGCTCTCATCATAGATCAGCTCTTTGGCCTGATCAACTGAAAGATAGACAACCTCTATCTGCTCATGATCCACACCCCCGCCTTCACTGACCTTCATATTGTCATCAACCTCAACAAAATAAAGCGTTTGTTTACTTCCGGCAAATCCTACGGACGTATGAAAAGAGGTGATGCGCTCTAACCCTTCAACCGAAACAGCATAACCGCACTCCTCTTCGATCTCCTCTTGGGCTATCTCTTCCAAAGAGAGCTCTTTATCTACGATACCTGCACAGAGCTCTATCGTCATGCCATTTTCATTGTTCAGATAGACTGCAGGGCGAAACTGCTTGACGAGGATAAATGACCTCTTTTGCGTATGGTAGATCAATACAGCTACACTGTCATGAGCATGAACCACTTCCCATGATTTTTGAATACCCTCTTGTTCGAAGGTTGCCAATGCGGTAGCTATGAAATTTGCGTTCTCTAATGGCTGAAGTTTAAAGTGTTTGATCTGCTTTGCCATCTTTCACTCCCATACTTGTCTGCTGATAGCCATCCCATGTGAAAGGTATACTTTCCTTCTTCAGATACGATAAAAGTTTTTCTTTATTCTCTTTTGCATTTTTGATCTCGACTTCTTTATATTTTGTCGTTGTGACATTTTTATATTTCGTGAAAGTCTTTAAAACCGAATCTGATACAGATTTCTTTCGTAAGACTTTCATTGGATCTATCCATCTTCCGTTTTTCGTCATTCCAAAATGCAAATGAGGGCCTGTACTTCGTCCTGTATTTCCGACATACCCTATGATCTGTCCTTTCTTTACATTCTGTCCTCTTTTTACATGTATACGGCTTTGATGGGCATAAAGAGATTCATATCCGCCTGCATGTCTGATCTTCACTACTTTTCCATAGCCGCCCATTCGGCCGGCATAACTTACTTTTCCTGAATTTACAGCTATCAGTGGTGTTCCTTTTCTCGCACCAAAGTCAGTTCCATGGTGTGGACGATAGCGTTTCAAGACAGGATGATATCTTCTGTGGGAAAAATGAGAAGTGATACGCACGTGGCGTATAGGCATCCCAAAACTCGAACTAGTACTTTTCGTAGGGACTCTTCGTGTATAGGTTACTTTTTTCTTTCCTGTCACCGTATAGGCTTGCTTTTTTTTATCACTTTTATAGCCGTATCCATCTTCGTCAGCATAGATAAACTGTCTTTTCTTACCCGATTCGAGGACTGCAACTTTAATAAACGGATAGGTATAAGGCTGCCCCATTCTGGTTCTCTGCGTATAAAGAAAAGAGACCTTGTCACCTTTTTTAAACCTTTTTGTATTGACAGTCCCCTTAAATAGCTGGCCTATTTTATCTGCCAATGCAGGATGCTGTAAGGCATTGTTCACGTCTGTATAAAGATTCTCTTTTATGGTAACTGTAGCACCGTACTCTTTCTCTTTGTACTCTATGGGGATAATATCAAAATTATAGACATCGCTGTCATGCTCTTTGGCCAGTCTTATCTGCATCTCTTCCCCTATGGGGATCAGTGCTTGTTCGATCGTTCCATCTTCATTTTTTAGTTCATAAAAGAGTTGATGCGCTTCGATTTCGGAAAGAAATTGGTTATCCGTTTCTGAAATATTCTTCAATAGCTCAGTTGAAATATTTCTGGAGATCAAATAATCTGAAAAAGTTTCACCTTTCCCCCATTTTTCAAGTGTTACTTTTGCGCCAAATAAAGAACTTGATATCAAGATCCATATCACTATACCTTTAAGACTTCTCATCCTCTGTTATTATCCCTCTTTTTCATTGGCCATAATTATAACTTAAATAGGTTAATCTGTCCGAAACTCTAAAACGTACATCAATAAACTTTTACTATATTGCTTGTATAATCAATACAATTATTTACCCCCAAAAGGATCGCTATGCGAAAAATAGTTCTCGTTGCACTTCTAGGTTTACCTCTTTTTGCAGATTTCTTCCCTTCGACAGTTCACACTTCTGTAAAGTCTGTTCAAGGAAACACGGTTACACTCAGTCAAAAATTTCCTGTTAACGGTATGAGCGGTATTGTGATACACAATTACGGCAATGACCTCACGGCAATCACAACACGTCTTACCCAGACTTCATCTGATGGTTCAGCTTCATTATTGGATGCAAATATCCTTCATCATGAAAACCTGCCTACCATCAAAACAGCTGTATCACCTAAAGACAAGGTCATAGGCGGTTACCTGTATGACAATGTCCTTCTTTTGGCACCTGATGCAGACACCTATGCAAAGATCATCTCACAACACAAGAAAACCTGGATACATCCTGACCTTTACGCACTCTATCTTTCCGCTGAGGGTGAAGAGCTGCCGACAAAAGAGAACCTCTCTGATTTTGCAAGCAAATACCAAGTAGGGCTTGTCTATATCGTTCGCAAAGACTCTGCTGTTCTTTTGGATCCAATTTCAGGGAAAGTGGTTTCTCAAAAATCTATGTCAAATCTTCCTAAAGAAGGAGTATTCCCTTTTTATATGAGATTTCAACACATTGATTCAGGGTGGTTTGGCAGCGATGAAGTCACAGGGAATTATTATGACACAATGCAATCACTATAATTGGATAAAACAATGTTAGATAAAAAACACATAAAACATTTTAAAGAGCTTGTAGGCAAAGAGAACGTCTACAGCGATAAAGCACACCTGATCGCATACTCCTATGATGCCACACGTACACGTTTCGAGCCTGAGGCTGTTGTATTTCCAAGAGATGAAGCAGATGTAAGTGCGATACTCGCATACTGCAATGAACACCATATCGTCATCACACCAAGAGGAGCTGGTTCTGGATTTACAGGCGGTGCACTTCCGGCCCAGGGCGGTATCACGCTGGGAATGGAAAAACATATGAACAAGATCCTTGAGATCGATATGGAGAATATGGTAGCCGTTGTGCAGCCAGGTGTGATCAACATGGACCTTCAAAAAGCAGTTGAGAAAGTAGGACTTTTCTATCCGCCTGATCCGGCAAGTGAAGAGTACTCTACCATTGGTGGCAATGTAAGTGAAAATGCAGGTGGTATGCGTGCAGCGAAGTATGGTCTGACAAAAGACTATGTTATGGCTCTGCGTGCTGTACGTCCCAACGGTGACATTATCCGTGCAGGTAAGCGTACCATCAAAGATGTAGCCGGATACAACATTGCCGGTATTCTCATAGCCAGTGAGGGGACATTAGCGGTCATTACAGAGATCACCGTAAAACTTATACCTAAACCAAAGTTCACCAAAGCATATATGGGGATCTTCCCTTCTGTAGAAGATGCAATGAATGCAGTATTCAAATCGCTTGCAGCTGGTGCAAACCCTGTAGCTATGGAGTTCATGGATGACCTGGTGGTACAAGCCCTGAAAGAAAAGCTGAACGTTAGCCTTCCTGAAGATGCCGGTGCACTTCTCATAGGTGATGTAGACGGTAATGTCATTGAAGAAGTCGAATTCCAACTGAAGACCCTGGAGGCCTCATTTAAAGAGAATGGTGCACAGGAATTCGTTGTTGCACATAATGACGAAGAGAGAAAAAAACTTTGGTATGCTCGCCGTAACGCCTCTCCGTCTATCACTATCTTTGGAAGCAAAAAACTCAATGAAGACATCTCTGTACCTAGAAGTATGCTGCCTGAAGCACTGGAACGCATCTATGCCATAGGGGACAAATATGGATTTAAGGTCCCATGTTTTGGACATGCTGGTGATGGGAACATCCATGTCAATGTGATGGTGGATGGTTCTGATGCACAACAGCTCGAGGATGGTCATAAGGCGATAGAGGAGATATTTGAACTTGTTGTAGAGATGGGCGGAACACTCAGTGGTGAGCATGGTATCGGTACAAGTAAAGCACCATTTATGAACATCGCATTCAACACTATGGAACTTGACCTTTTTAAAAGTATAAAACAGGCTTTTGATCCGAACAATATACTCAACCCCGGGAAGATGGGACTGCCGGCATAAAAATAAAAGGATTTCAAAAAGGTATTGATGAAACGGAATATTCAATTCAATGTTATACTCAAGAACTATTACGTTTTTATCAGAGATTTCGCTTCAGAACTCTTTGATGCCAAACACGGGCATTATGCCTCAAGCTTAAGCTGGAGTACGATCTTCTCCATCATCCCTTTTTTGGTCATTTTACTTGCAATCTTTACCAATATGCCGGTATTTGACAAGCTG
Source organism: Sulfurovum sp. (assembly GCA_036568165.1). Taxonomy (GTDB): domain Bacteria; phylum Campylobacterota; class Campylobacteria; order Campylobacterales; family Sulfurovaceae; genus Sulfurovum. The sequence continues at coordinate 1,148 of DATCTA010000189.1, read as the reverse complement.
TACGCTAAAGTTGAAGAGTTGATCTTTTCAAATCTCATGCCAACGAACTCTAAAATGATGATGGAGTATATCAATACGTTTGTGGAAAACTCTGACAAATTGGGATACTTGGGTATCTTTTATGTTACATTTGCAGCAGTCATGTTCTTTAAAGATTATGACCACATTGTCAACGATATCTTTTCAACCCCTAAACGTACTATATTACAGGCAATAAAGACCTATCTTCTGCTCGTTATTATCATACCCGCAATGATGGGGGCTTCTTTTTATCTTTCTTCGTTCGTTCAGGTCTATCTGAACAAGAGCGATATCACAAGCATTATAAATCTCTATACTTTTTTACCATTCTTTATCACATGGATGATGTTTTACATCGCCTATCAGATCTCTGCCAATACGCATATAGATATCTCAGCTGCCTTGATAAGCTCTTTTATCGCTTCTCTTGTGTGGTATCTCTCAAAGAGCGCATTTATCTTCTATGTCCTGCACAATAAGACCTATGCAACGATCTATGGAAGCATCAGTACTTTGCTCTTTTTCTTTTTATGGATCTATATCTCATGGGCGATATTCATTCACGGCTTGAAATTCTGTGATCTGCTAAACAAAAATGAAGAGATAGATCATATATGAAATTTAAATACTTGTTGCATTAAAAAACTACTTTTTTATGTTTTTAACGCAATCAGTTGTGGTAACCAGCTAAATTCTATATCGCCGGCAACTCTATATTACCAGTGTTCATTGGGATATCTGCATCTTCATACTCGATCTCAAAGGCCGGACCACTTGGTGCATCGACAAAGCGTGTAAATTTCTTTTGGAATATGAGATTTACTGTACCTGTAGGTCCATTTCTTTGTTTACCGATGATAATCTCTGCATCTTCTTCAGGTTTTTTTCTGAATTCTGAAGTATACTCTTTGCCTTCTGCTTTAGCCTTCATCTCTTTTTCTTTCTCCAGCGCTTCACGGTAAACATCATCGCGATACACAAAGAGAATGATATCCGCATCCTGTTCAATTGCTCCAGACTCACGAAGGTCTGAAAGCATTGGACGTTTATTCTCCCTGCTTTCTACTCCACGGTTAAGCTGGGAGAGTGCCACTATCGGGATCTGAAGTTCTCTTGCGAGCTGCTTA
>DATCTA010000188.1:0-2200 GCA_036568165.1 Sulfurovum sp. | reverse complement strand
CCTTAGAGATATCTCAGAAAAAGCAGGTTGGAACATCCAATGGTATCTATACTTCTTATGTAACAACATCTGAAGAGATACAGACAAAAGCAATGGAGCTCACCAAACACTGTTCAAGTCAACTGTGTACAGTACAAAGTTTGTTGGATTTTGTGACCAATATCCCTTATCATACCACAACATTTCAACGCTACTCTGCACAAAAGACCATCCAGCAAAACTTTGGTGACTGCGATGACAAGAGCAATCTGCTCATCTCTATGTTGCATGCTTTAGGTAAAGAGGCTTACTTTGTGCTGGTCCCAAAACATATTTTTATTATACTCCCTGTACAAGATAGACGTTTAGATAAAACAAAAGGGCTTTGGGTAAATGGCAAGAAATATTTTATCTTGGAGAGTACTGCTAAAGGTTCAAGTGTAGGTTTCCCGCTCCAGTACAAATTAGAAGATATCGATGTGATCGTTGAGCCATTTTCCAATGAAAAGATATCTATAGAAAGCCTCGAATGGAAAAGGTAGATCCTACTTATACATTTTTGGGTAAATAAAAAAATTGAATCTCGCATTTTCGGGTTCAAATGTGCTCCACTGTTCCATAGGTATTTGAAAAGCCACGATACCTAATGTAGGAACATTCTCAATTGTCTTATCAGCAATCATATTTGCTAATTGGGTTGTTTCTGGATTATGACCGACAACAAATACATTATGATACATCTCTTTGATTGCTTTTATGATGGAGATCACATGAAGCGGTTCGGCCATGTAAAGCTCGTCCATGTATTTGATCTTTCCATTGTATCCCAATTCTTTGGCTAGACCCTTTGCAGTAAGTTTAGCCCTATTTGCCCCACTGCAGAGTATGAGGTCAGGCATTATTTTTCTCTTTTTTAGTGCCTCTGCCATCGTGAAGATAGCCTTTTTCCCTCTTTTGTTAAGACCTCTTTCAAAGTCACTCTTGCTTTCATCGCTCCAGTCGGATTTTGCATGTCTGGTCAAATATAGATTTTTCATACTTCATTATAGCATGAAAAAGAGTAAATTAATAATATAGTTTAGTCATTTAGACTAAAGTTTCTTTCTAAAAACTTGTAATATTTAGAAAAATATATTATAATCCCACGAAAACTAATACTATATAGGAGAAACAAAATGGCAAAACATCAGTTTCAAACAGAGATTGGGCAGCTTTTACAGCTGATGACTCATTCACTCTATTCAAATAAGGAAATTTTCATCAGGGAACTTGTATCGAATGCTTCAGATGCATTGGATAAATTCAATTATCTCTCTTTGACCGATGAAAAATTCAAAAAAGATGACTGGTCTGCAAAAGTCTTCATTAAACTTGATAAAGAGGACAACTCTCTTACGATCGGTGATAACGGGATAGGAATGAACGAAGCGGATCTCATGGATCATTTGGGAACTATTGCCAAGTCTGGTACAAAGGCATTTATGCAAAATCTTACAGGTGATGCGAAAAAAGATTCAAATCTTATTGGACAGTTCGGGGTAGGATTTTACTCTGTGTTCATGGTGGCAGATAAAGTTGATGTCATCTCCAAAAAAGCCGGTGAAGAGCAGGCATATATGTTCAGTACGGATGGTACAGGAGAATATGAAGTAAAGCCTGTAACAAAAGAGGAACATGGAACTATCATCTATATCAAGATAAAAGAGGATGAGAAAGAGTTTCTCGACAAATGGAGAGTACAGGAAGTTGTGAAGAAGTACTCAAACCATATCGCATACCCTATCATGCTGAACTATTCTGAAGAAGAGACCGAGGGCGAAGGTGATGATGCTAAGACCAAAACGGTCCAAAAATCTGAACAAATCAATGCAGCAACTGCACTGTGGACACTTCCAAAATCGGAATTGAAAGAGGAAGATTACATAGAGTTCTATAAAACACTGGCACATGGTGATGACGAGCCTCTAACCTATCTGCACAATAGGGTAGAGGGTGCCAATGAGTTTACGACACTTTTCTACATCCCTAAAAGAGCACCGATGGATATGTATAGAGCAGATTATGAGGCAGGTGTAAAGCTTTATGTGAAGCGTGTCTTCATCACCGATGATAATAAAGAGCTTTTACCACCTTATCTGCGTTTTGTTAAGGGTATCATTGATTCTGAAGATCTTCCTTTGAACGTATCTCGTGAGTTGCTTCAGGAAAACAGGATCCTGGC
>DATCTA010000187.1:0-2494 GCA_036568165.1 Sulfurovum sp. | reverse complement strand
TAAAATTGGTAAAATCAAAACTCAAATAGACGTTGATTTGTTTACTTATATTCAGTTGTCAAAGATCACTCACTCTCACTCTCTCAACCAACTCGGTTAAGGTCTCTGTGTTTGTGGACGGGAATTATAGACAAATTCTCTCCCCTTGTCAAGGGTTTTTTGGCATTTAAGCTAAATTTGTCCAATTTTTTTTACTTCTTACATTATATATGCGTAAAAACGTACTTTTTTCTATATTTAAGTCTACTATTCTATAATCTGTTTTAGTTAAACCTCAAGGATCATGTATGCGACTGCTTTTTCTTCTCTTCTCTCTCTTTTTTCTATCTGCCTGTGTGAAGACCGATACGGTTGAAGTCCCCTCTTTAAAAGAAGAACAAAGTACAACACAGATACTCAGCAACCAAACAGATGCTGAAGAAGCAAAAGATGAGTATAAAAAGTTACAGGAACAAAGAGAAAGAGAATAAATACAATTATTAACCTTAGATTAATCTCTCTGGATTATACTTTGCATAAAATTAACTGATTAAAGGATTATTATGGCTTTATATGATAGAAACTATACATCTACTGAAGCTGGATACGCACAGGAAAGTGCATCTGTCAGCTTCATGAAGAAAACGTATCAACTCTTAGCGGCAAGTATGATCGCAGCGGCGGCAGGAGCATATGTAACTATGCCTTATGCAGAAGCTGTGATGCAATACAAATGGTTCATATTCGGTGCAGAACTCTTGATACTGTTCTTTGGACTTAGTATGACGAGAGGTAAAGCAGGACTTAACTTGGCGATGCTTTTCATCTTCACCTTTTTGACAGGTGTTTCATTGGTACCGCTTTTGGCTGCGCTTATCGGAGCAGGTAACGGTGCTGTGATAGGAAATGCTTTCCTTATGACATCTGTACTTTTTGGTGCACTGAGCCTATTTGCTATCAACAGCAAAAAAGATTATGCAAGCTGGGGGAAACCGCTTTTTATTACATTGATCGTGGTAATTATCGCATCTCTTGTGAACATGTTCTTGCTTCAAAGTCCAATGATGCATGTGATCATTACTGCAGGTATCTTGCTTCTATTTAGTTTATTTACTATCTATGATACGCAAAATATCGCAAATGGTGCATATGACTCTCCGGTGGATGCTGCTGTATCTCTTTACTTGGATTTTCTAAATATGTTTACAGCACTGCTGCAGCTTCTTGGTATTTTTGGAAGCGACGACTAAGCAATATTTCTGAGAGGATGCTCTACATAGGAGAGCCCCTCTCAACTTTCAAATTATTTTCCTCTTCTTCTATTTAATGTTGAACCATAGTCGAATGCAGAGACTTAGCTTTAACAAATAGTACTTCAAACTCAAGATAATCCAAAGGGTAATTTTGCATTAACTGTTTTGTCTGAATATATGTCAACTGTTTTTCTCCCCCGCTCACACCGCTTTTTTTAATGTAGTTGAACATCTCCTGTACACTCTTGAAATAGAGTTTATACTCTTTGAGCTCAAATGTTGCATCAAAGTACTTACTGATCGTCTTTTGCAACACCTCTGCACTATAGATAGGCGATGTTATCTCTGCGGTTTGATGCAGTGTCTTAAAGGTATTGGATGTAAAGATAGCAAAATAGGCGTGTGTGACTTTTTTTGAGATCTCGCTAAGCGTAAAGTGCAAGTCTTTGCTCCACTGTAAAGCAGAAGAGGAGAGAAAGAGGCTATTGTCCGGCAGCATGAACTTCTCAAAGGTTTCAGCCTTGTTGAAATCTGCACAGATCTTTTCGATCTTACTGTCTGAGGGGTGTATCTCGAGCATCTCTTTTGACGAATCAAGTGCGATGAAATGCTCAAAAGAGACCTGGTGTTTTTCCAGATTTTTATATACTTCTCCACTGCCGCAGCCCATATCCATCAGTGTCGTAAAATGGGAAGAGGCAAGCTGTTCTATAAGTGATGCGGCTACTTCTGCCTGAATGACATTGTAAGTATCATATTCATGAGCATAACGAGAAAACTCTGCAATCGCATTTGACATGGGTTCTCTCCTTTCTCACGAAATTGCGATCTTCATCACCATTTCAAACTTTTTTGGGTATAATCGCCGAAATTATACCCAAATTTAATGGGCTAACCAACAATCATAAAAGAGGCATAGATGACATCAACACTATTAATCGTACAAATCGTACTTGCAGTAGCAATTACAATTGCCGTACTTCTGCAAAAAAGTTCAAGCATTGGGCTTGGTGCATACAGCGGTAGCAACGAGTCGGTATTTGGAGCCAAAGGACCGACTGGTTTTCTTGCAAAACTTACTTTCTCACTTGCATTTGCATTTATTATCAATACTTTGGTATTGGGATACTTATATACTACAGCCAACACAGCATCTGTAGTAGACACTATCGTGCCTGCGAACAATGCAGCCGTACCGTCTGCTCCTGTAACTCAGGAAAACACTACACCGGCTGCTCCGACTTCACCTGCCGCTCCAGAAA
>DATCTA010000186.1:0-2544 GCA_036568165.1 Sulfurovum sp. | reverse complement strand
ACCTGATACTTTAAATCCTTGTGCTGTCAAGTGTGCTACGAGTCTATCAACTTCTTTTTTCATACGACAGAAGATGATACATTTAGTAGGGTTTTTGTAATCGATGAGTCTTACAAGCGCATCATCTCTCTCTTTTTCCTGTACAACATAATAGAGTTGAGTAATAGCTGTATTTGTACTTTCTGCTTTAGTAATAGAAACCGTTTTAGGATCTTTAAGGATATCTTCTGCAAGTTTTCTGATGCCATTTGGCATTGTAGCTGAGAACATGAGCGTCTGACGCTTTTCAGGCATCATTTTAAAGATATTCTTGATCTCATCAAGGAATCCCATATCGAGCATTTCATCAGCTTCATCCAGTACGACGAACTTAGGCTTCATTTTGATCTTTCCGCTTTCTAGTAGATCCTGAAGTCTACCTGGCGTTGCTACTACGATAGATGCCTGTTTGATACGGTCGATCTGCTTAGCATAGGCAGTACCGCCATATACCGTTGCCGTTTTGAGGCCACTTTTTTGACCAAATCTGTAAAGTTCATCACTGACCTGCATCGCAAGTTCACGTGTAGGAACGATTACAAGCCCCTCAACAGAACCATCTGCTTTCATCATACTCATGATAGGCAAACCAAAAGCAGCCGTTTTACCTGTTCCTGTCTGTGCCTGTGCGATCATGTCATGACCTTCCAAGACCAAAGGAATAGCCTCTTTTTGAACCGGGCTCGGCTCAGTAAATCCAGCATCTGCAACAGCTGCCTGGATAGTATCTTTTAAATTAAAATCTGTAAATTTCATAGTGTTATTCTTTATGTTAAAATGTCGGTGTTATATTCGTCTTGTAAGCATGTTATGTTATGGTATCAAGAGGTTCAAACCCTGTTTTATGCAAACTGATACCAAACTGGTGTCACACGTTCATGACGTGGAAATAGAGGAGATAGTAGTTATCTCAAATAAGGAGTTTAGTACTCTCTTGCAGAAAAGTTCGGAATTATAGCTAAAGAAATGGCAAAAAGCTAGTGTTATTTAAAAAAGTTATCTATTTTGTAACAATTTATTATATTTTATCTCGAAATAACGATCTAAATGTATCATATTGAGTATGATATTACATCGTCTCAAAATCTTTTGTCTCTTTTACTATTTCATTGATCTGTCTTTGCAGATATTCAGGAAGAGAGGGTATCTTCAGATCCAAAAACCCTTCTATGATCAATGATCTTGCTTTTTCTTCTTCGATACCTGATGCCATCATGTATGCCAGTTCATCTTTTGAGATCATACCCACACTTGCTTCATGGGAAAGTTCAAGACGCGGGTCCTCACCAACCAGTTCAGGTATGGCGTGAATGTATCCTTTATTACTCAGTAGCAAGCCGTTACAGGCCATTGCACCACGACCATTAGGATATTTGCCTATGATCTTTCCTCTGGTCGTCACATCACCACCGTTAGAGACAACACGGCTTATAACCTCAGATGAAGCTCCATCGCCATTTAAAATAACGGTGGACCCGATATCAAACCTGGAATTTTCAGGTGCGTAGATGACCGAGTAAAATTCTCCAAGGCCTGATTCTTCGATGATGGCAAGCGGATCCATCTGCAGGTTCTTTACACTGGACATTGCTATATAGTTTGAGATGAATCTTGCCTCTTTGCCGACATGTGCAGCACTTCTCGGATAGACTTCAACTTCTTCTCCCCAGCTGTGGATCATTGTACTTGTAAGAGTTGCACCATCCTTGATGAAGTATTCAGTGACACCCAGGTGACGTCCTGAGGCAACATGTGCATTGGATGTACAACCATTGATGAGATGCAATTCTGAATCCTCTTCGGCTATCACGATGTTATGTGTACATTGTGTGAATTGATCACTGTTGATAATATAACAGGTATTCACAGGAAGAGCAATTTTCACACCGGCCTTAACCCGAATAAAATAGCCAAGTAGAACATCACTTGAAGCCACTTCTTCAACATAACTGTCCTTATCTTTTTCTACAAGCGTAAAGAAGAGCTCTTTCAGCCAAGTATATTTTTGCAATGCTGTTTGGATAGGCAATATCTCAAGTCCCTCAACAGCTGAATGTATATCAAGAATATCCCAGTCTTTAGCCAGAAAAGTTGCAGAATGTGCTTCTTTATCATCAAATGCTACTTTTTTCAGCTCTTCTTTTGTTGTATTATCAAGCTGTTGCATCTGTTATCCTTTTATTTTTTGTACAGGATTCTACACATCCGGTGAAACCAAACTTTTTAATGTCTTCCATGATCGATCTGGGATCACCTGTACATACGATTTTCCCATCCATAAATACGTGTCCGACATCAGCTTCGATATAATTTAGTATATGACCAGTATGAGTAATGATTATCGCAGAACGTTCACGCTGTTCTTTAGGTATTTCTCTTTGCAGGATCTTGTTGATCGCTTTTGATATGACAGCAATATTTTCAATGTCAACACCTGACTCTGGTTCATCTATCAAAAGCAGATCAGGGTTCTGTGCATAGAGTTTTAGTATTTCAGCTCTTTTA
>DATCTA010000185.1:0-3317 GCA_036568165.1 Sulfurovum sp. | reverse complement strand
ATACTTTACAGAGATTGATTTTGATAAACATGTAGCTATCGTTGCAACACTTCAAGAACAGAAAGAAGAAAAGATTATCGGAGTGGGCAGATATATCGTCATAGAACACAGAAATAAACAAAAAGTAGCTGAAATCGCTTTTATCATCGATGACAAGTATCAACACTTGGGAATCGGTACGATACTCTTTGAAAACCTTATCACTATTGCACAGGACAATGGTATCTCTATCATTGTAGCCGATGTACTGCTTGAAAACAAAAATATGTTAGAGTTATTTAAACACAGTGGGTTTGCACTTCATTCAACATTTGAGCTTGGCATAGAACATATTGAGTTCAGTATAGAGGGACAAGCGTTCAACCGATATTATGATACATGAAAATAGTCTAAAACAACTCTTTTACGGTATCGATTAAAACGATTTTTGCTATGATGCTTCTATGATATTTGATAATTTAGACAGACTACCTTCAGCATTTGGGAATAAACGTAAAGAGCCAGCCGTTAAACGGCTTTTCCGATCAAACATGATGCTAAACCCACTCAATCTCAAACATTTAAACCGTATGGATGAAAATGATGCGGACATGATCACGCTTAACCTGGAAGATGCCATCGCACCCTCCCGCAAGAAAGAAGCGCTGAATAATATAGCGCTTTTCCTCTCACACATGGAACACTCAAACGCGTTCATCATCGTACGGACCAACCCTATCGATGAAGGCGGTGCACAAGAGATAAAGTTCCTCAATGATTTTGGCTTTGATGCCATACGTATCTCCAAGATAAAAAACCAGACTGAGATAGCCCAGGCACTTACACTGCTAAGTCCAGACAAAGAACTGCATATCTCAATGGAGACAAAAGAGGCTTTTGAAAATCTAAGCTCCCTTCGTATCGATGAACGTTTTACTACAGCGAATATCGGTATCCTCGACCTGCTGACCTCCCTTGGCTTACCACAATCATTGGTAACACTGGCAAACCCGACCATTGACTATATCCTTTCCAAATTTTTGGTAGATACAAAAACGGCAGGCTTACACCCTATCTCATTTATGTTCCAGGAATACAACGACACAGAGACTTTCAGATCCTGGTGTGAACGAGAGAAGATGATGGGATTTGAAACCAAAGCCTGTATGGGTCCCAAGCAAGTTGAGATCGCCAATGCTGTTTTTAGTATTAATAAATATGAAATAGAGCGTGCCCTGCATATCAAAAAAGCTTTTGAGGTACACTCTGCACAAGGGATCAATGGTTTTATGGATGAAAAATATGGATTCATAGATGAGCCGATCTATCGGGACAGCCTATTAATACTAAATAATATATAAGGGGATACATTGAAATTTCTCAAGCTTATTTTACTCGTTCTTTTTCTTCCTTTTTTACTTGCAGCCAATGATGACCGTCCTCCGATCCCCTATGATTTTCTGACCAAAAATGAGGTAAAACGATTTATCGATATGGTGGTAAAAAAACATGATTTCAGTCGTGCCTATGTAACTGATGTATTAAGAAGTGCAAAACTTGACCGTGACACCCTGAACCGATATACAGGAAAATATAAAGTAGGAACGACTAACGGTCCTTGGGAAAGATATAAAGCACATGTTCTGGATCCTGTAACACTGAGCAAAGCAAAAAAGTTCAAAGAGAAATATTATCAAACGCTTTTAAGAGCCAGCAGAGAGTATCAGGTTGATATGGGATATATCGTAGGTTTTATAGCCGTAGAGAGCAAGTTCGGAGAATATAGTGGCGACTACAACGTATTGGATGCACTCACAACCCTCGCCTTCCATAAGAACCGTATGAAAAAGTTTTTCAAATCAGAACTTGAACATCTGTTTCTGATGGCTAGAAAGCAACGCTATGATATCAAAAAGCTCCAAGGCTCCTTTGCCGGTGCAATGGGGGTTGTTCAGCAGGTTCCTTCCGTATTTTTAAAATATGGTATGGACTATAACCGTGATGGGAAAAAAGATCCTTGGGATCTGGAAGACGGCATAGGGATCATTGCCAAATTCATGCACAAAAACGGATGGAGAAAAGGAGCACTAGTCGCAGTACCTACAAAATACAAAGGAAAACGCTATACAAGGCTCAAAACAGGTCATAGACGCATGTTACCATTAAAAACCATTTTAAAGCACGGAATTACCCCTTTAAAGCCTTTTAATGAGCCAAATGCCTATCTGCTCAAGAACAGAAATCTGACTCATGATGATATTTGGCTAGGTGCAAAGAATTTCCGTGTGCTTACACGCTATAACAATTCAACAAGCTATGGTATGGCGATCCACCTCATAGCTGAAGCGGTCATGTAAAGATATATTTCTTCTCGAATTCAAGCAGAGGCATTGGCTCTTCAAAATAGAAGCCTTGAAAGACATCACAATCTATCTTGCTTAAGAAAGAGAGCTGTTCAAATGTCTCGACACCTTCAGCCACGATATTCAGGTCAAAGTTCTTTGCTATGGAGATGATCGTACTGATCATTTTCTTATCGTTTTTGCTGTCACTCAAACGTGATATGAACGATTTATCTATCTTGACTTCATCAATAGGCAATACCTTCAAATAACTTAAAGAGGAATACCCAGTACCAAAATCATCGATCGAAAATGAGATACCGAGTTTTTTCAATTCATTCATCACGCCTACGACCTTTTTGATATCTTCTGCAAAAACATGTTCTGTTATTTCAAACAATATTTTCTGTCCATGCTCTCTTTTGGAGAAATAGAGTTTCATGAGATGTGCCACTTCATCTACAAATGTCTGACATAGCAGTTGACGCATGCTGATATTGACAGAAAAAGATTTCAAGGTCATTCCTTTGGCATTCCACCTGGATACACTTTCAAATGTCTCTCTAAGTACATAACTGCCCAATTCAAGGATCAATCCTGTATTTTCTGCTATGGGGACAAACTCTTCAGGATTGAGTACGCCCAGATCATAATCATACCACCTGATAAGAGACTCACATCCTACTACGAGTTCATTCTTATCAAACTGCGGCTGATAAAGGACATTTATCTTGTTCTCTTTGAGCGCATGGTGCAGCTTCTGTTCTATAAGCAGGTGTCGCTCAACCCTTTTTGCGAGCGCATTGTTAAATACGATAACGCCGTCTCTTACCTGGGCCTTTGCCTCATACATCGCTATATCGGCTTCTCTGATGAAATTCGTATCCTGTAAAAAAGAAGGGTTGATCTGATGAACACCGATACTCGCACTGATGTGCAGGTGATGCCCGTCGATAATGTAAAGCTCCCTTATTACATTCAGCAAACCATCGGCAA
>DATCTA010000184.1:0-7761 GCA_036568165.1 Sulfurovum sp. | reverse complement strand
TGCAGTTTAGTGGTTGCTTTTGGATGATGTGACATATATAAAAATTACTCTACTATCCATTCTTTTTCAACAAGAAGTTTTTCTCCAGAAAATATCTGTCCCACAAACCTGTCACCCACTTTATAGGTATTTACACCTTTTGGTGTACCGCTCATGATAACATCATTATCTTCCAGGCTCATAAAGCTCTTTATCTCATTAAGAATTGTCTGCGGTTTATACATCATAAGGTCATAAGTGGCAAATTGTACAATGACATCATTCACTAGCAGTTTCATTTTCAGGCTACTTATATCTTCACACAGAGGTACAAATTCGCTTAAAACAGCTGATTTGTCAAATGCTTTTGCCCTTTCCCAGGGTAACCCTTTGGATTTGAGATGATTTTGTATATCAGCATGTGTAAGATCAAGTCCAAAACCAACCCCTTCTATCTTGGAATCACGTATCAAAAAACAGATCTCACCTTCAAAACGGCACTGGTCTGTAAAATAAAAAAGTCTATCTGTGATGGAAGAATTGGGTTTATTGAATACTACCATAGATGATGGAATTTCATTGCCCAGTTCCTCTATATGTTCCACATAATTACGGCCGATACAAACGACCTTTGAGACTTGAAGCTCTTGATTTTTGTATTTGATTGTTTTCATTGTTTATTGTAACTAAGCCTTCCTTACTCTAAATATATTTTAGGCACAATAAATAAACAAGAAGTGAAACCTCAAGGAATAGACGATCATGACTACGGCCACACAGACAAAGAAGATATTACTGGCAATTTTGTTGGGAGTAATCTCTTTTGGAGGTATGATCACACTCTTTACGCTCCAACAGTCACTCATGGTCGCGATTATTGTTCTGATGGTGACACTCTGGACAAATGAAGGATTACACCTAGCAGTCGTCTCCCTGCTTCCTATTGTCCTGTTTCCTGCTGCAGATATTTTGAGCACAAAAGATGCAGCGGCAAATTATGCCAACCCCATTATATTCCTTTTTATGGGTGGATTTTTGATCGCTATTGCCGTTGAGAAAACAGGCCTGCACAAAGTGATCGCGAGTAGAATACTGCATATTTTCCCTGCTTCTGCAAGAGGTATTATCTTTGCATTGATCATCACATCAGGACTTTTAAGTTCAGTACTTTCCAATACTACCACAACACTGTTGCTGCTTCCCATAGCACTCTTTTTGACTGAAGACAACAATCTTAAAATGCGCTTTGCATTGGGTATCGCTTATGGAGCAAGTATAGGAGGTGTTTTAACCCCAATAGGAACACCGCCGAATCTTATACTGATGGGTATCATGCAAGATCTAGGGATGGATGCTATACCGTTTGTACAGTGGATATATATGGTTGCACCTTTGGTGTTTATCATGTTCATAATTGTAGGTTTTGTATTGGGTATGGGACTTAAAGATCAACACATTGAGGCGGAACTCACTATACGGGCTCTTGATACCAATCAGAAGAAAGTCCTTTATGTTATCTTTGGACTCATTATCTTGCTTGTTATTAATGCACCGATAAAACCGTATTACAACGGATTGGGTTTAAGTGAACCGGGTATATTGTTAAGTGCCGGGTTGCTGCTTTTTGTACCGCCTTTTTCTATATTGGATTGAATGGATGACAAAGAGCGTATTCCCTACCGTATCATGTTTCTTTTTGGTGCCGGGTTTGCAATAGCAGCTGCATTTACCAAGACTGGAATGGCTGAAGAGATCGCTTCGTACCTTATCACCTTTATCAATGTTCCTATGATACTCTTTTTGGTGATGATCGCCACGATGATCACTTTCACTACTGAGATCACAAGTAATACTGCACTGATCTCCATCATGCTGCCTATACTCTACAAGGTTGCAGAACAGACCGGTTTTGATGCGACACTTATCATGATGCTTGCAACGATCTGTGCATCATATGCTTTTATGCTTCCTATCGCCACACCACCTAATGCCATTGCCATGAGTTCAGGTGTTGTCTCCATAAAAACAATGGCAGGCTACGGAATCATCTTTAATATAGTAGGGATTTTTATGATCGTTGCTGTTTCACAACTATTTTGGATACATATATTATAAAAGAGAGTGAAGAAGATATTTTTATTCCATCTCCAATGACATAAGGTACATATCTTCACCATCTATTACGGAGACATCCGTGTTATGGCAATGTATACACTGGTAACGTATTTCACTCTGTTCACTCTCTTTACCGCATACATTGCAGTGGAGCTTGAGATCCTGAAGATTCATAATAAACTCTGCACCATCACAGATTGACTTCTCTTTAAATGTTTCAAACGCTGTCTCTAGAAGATGGGGTTCCACACCACTGAGTTTACCAATCTTTGTCACCACTTTGGTGATCTTGGTTGAGTTGTTTGCTTTCGCGTGGGCTTCACACTGTTCTAACAATGCTTGGACTATAGAATATTCATGCATGATGCTAACAGATCCTTGGTAAAAGTTCGCCTTTTGGCAGGTCAAGATAGCGGCTGCTTCCGTAGGCAGAATGAAGGATTACTTTTCCCTCTTTTTTCATAGTCACTTTTCCTATGATCTTTGCACCTTTGGCTACATCTATTGTTTTAAGTACGTCTAGAGCCAATAAAGCATCTTCTGAAGGCACAGCAAGTATACATGTTCCTTCATTGGCAAAATCAAACGCTTCAAAGCCGAAGAGTTCGCATATGCCCTGTACACCATCATCTACAGGTACATTAGCCTCTTCTATCTCCAAACAAACGGCACTTTGTGAAGCCCACTCATTGAGTACGGCAGAAAGACCACCGCGAGTCGCATCACGCATCGCAGAGATGGTGACATCTGTATCAATAAGCGCTTGTACAGCCGGCCACAATGTCGCACAGTCACTCTTAAGATCACCTGTGATCCCCAAACCTTCACGCTCCATGAGTATAGCTGCACCATGCCGTCCTACATCACCCGAGACGATAATGACATCACCGTCTTGAATATTATTTGCAGAGATACCCTCTTTTTGGATCTCACCTATACCTGATGTGTTGATAAATATCTGATCAACCGCACCTTTTGGAACTACCTTGGTATCACCGCAAACGATTTTGGCCCCGGAGTATTTGAGTTCATCAGCCATTGATCTGACGATGGTCTCAAGCTTTTCAAAGGCAAACCCCTCTTCTATCATAAATGAAGCACTCAGATAGAGCGGTTTTGCACCCATCATAGCAAGATCGTTCACTGTACCTGCCACGGCAAGTTTGCCTATGTCTCCACCATTGAAAAAGATAGGACTGACCGTAAAACTGTCTGTGGTAAAAGCAATCTTATTTTTGACTTCCAAAACAGCAGCATCTTCAGCAGCCAGCAGAATATCATTTGAAAAATGGTGGTAAAAAAGATCATGAATGAGGCTATTCGTCTCTTCTCCGCCCCCGCCATGGCTTAACTGTACCTGCTTCATTTACACTTCTCCAAAACGGTAATAGGCATTACATGCACCCTCAGAACTCACCATGCAGCTTCCCATTGGTGTATTTGGTGTACACGCAGTGCCAAATACTTTACAGTCATTCGGTTTTGCAAGCCCCTTAAGGATCGTACCACAGATACAAAGCTTGTGATCATCGATAGGATCAGTAGGCAAAATATCGGCAAACAGCTTTTCTGCATCATAAGAAGCATACTTCTCTTTTAGTGCCAATGCACTATAAGGAATGTCGCCTATACCTCTCCAACGAAAATGTTCACGAGGCTCCATGAATTTTTCTATCATGGCTTGAGCTTTGACATTGCCTTGTATCGTTACGGACCTGGTGTATTGGATCTGCATTTCACAGCGGCCTTCATTTTTCTGTCTGATAATCATCAAAATGCTCTGCAGTACATCTATAGGTTCAAAGCCGCTTACGACCACTGGTGCATGATACTTTTCAGGTAATGGCTGATAGATCTTTGCACCGCTGATCACACTGACATGGGCAGGCCCGATAAACGCATTGATCTTTGCCTGACCGTCTGCCATGATCGCATCGACCGCAGGAGGTACAAGCACATGGTTGATATGAAAATAGAGATTTTTGATCCCCTGTTTTTCTACCTGTTCAAGCAGAGCAGCTGTCATAGGTGTTGTCGTTTCAAAACCTATGGCAAAAAAGATCACTTTTTTATCTGGATTCTCACGTGCGATCTTCATAGCATCCAAAGGAGAGTAAAGTGCACGTATATCATATCCATTGGCACGTTCTACACCCAAAGAACTTGCTGATCCCGGCACACGAATCATATCGCCCAGGGTCAATAATATCGTGTTTTCCATCTGTGCCAAAGCTATCGCATGATCGATACGCTCTTTGGGCATGATACAGACAGGACAGCCGGGTCCATGTATAAAATCTATATTTTGGGGAAGTAACTGCTTGAGACCGTATTTCATAATGGTATGGGTATGTCCACCGCAAACTTCCATAATATTTAACGGCTCTTTTAGATTTTTAGCTTCAGTATTGATGGTATGTGCCAAAGCCTTAATGACATCAGGATTTCTAAATCCATCATAAAGGTCTTTAAGCTGAAGTTCACTCATCTATCAGCCCGATTGTCACAATTATCATCCGCTTCTATGACCTGCCGTCTCTCTTCCTCTTCCATGGCTTCAAGCATTTCTCTGTAGACTTCCAGGCTTTGAAGCGCTTCAGTTTCATCTATTTTATTCATTGCAAAACCCACATGAATGAGTATATAATCACCTATATTGATCTCATCAGACATTAGATCAAGGCTTACATGACGTTTTATCCCCATTGTATCAACAGTAGCCATGTTATTTTCATCTATTTCAACAACTTTGGATGGTATGGAAAGACACATATTAACTTCTCATCTTACGTTTGAAATTGATCCAGTCCACTACAGATTGTATGGTACTCTGATCATTAACATTGATTTCCAATATATCTACATTGGGTTTAATGCGTCTTGCTTCTTTCTTCTCACTTTCAATATCATATTTGAAATACGGCAGTAGGTCTGTTTTGGTGATGAGCACCAGGTCTGCCTGACGGAACATGACAGGATATTTGGCTATTTTGTCTTCACCTTCGGGTATAGAGACCAATACAATGTTCAAATGTGTACCTACATCATAAGAAGCTGGACAGACAAGGTTACCAACGTTTTCAACAAAACATACATCGATATCATCCAGTGGCATATCATGCAATCCCTTATGGACCATAAAAGCATCCAGATGGCACGCAGAACCTGTCTGTATCTGCATAGCAGGAATGCCTTTTGCTTTGAGCCTGTCTGCATCCTTGCTGGTCTCCAGGTCTCCCTCTACTACACCAAATTTAAAATCCGCTACATCCGCCAAATGTTCAAGCAATGTGGTTTTTCCACTGCCAGGACTGCTCATAAGATTGATACCCAAGACACCTTTAGCATTGAAATGCTGTCTGTTGTGTTCTGCTTCGTGATCATTTTTATCTAAGATCTTTTGAATGACGGAGATCGTTTTTGCATCATTGAGTTGAGGATTGTGATGTAAATGCTCATGTGCCTTTTGGTGCTCATGTGAATGATCGTGATGATGTTCATCTCCATGACTATGCTCCATAGCATGATCTGTTATACTGCACCCGCAATCTGTACACATTCTTTACTCTCCTACCCTAATAATATATTTGTTCCAACAACCAATGAGACTAAACCGGCTGCAGTGAATGCTCTCTTTACATTTTGAAGATTGCCTAAAAAGTTTTGATTGACATAAAGTATCAACATACCAAAAGCGATGAAAACAAGCATCACACCCAGTGTGAACATACCTACCATACTGAAATCTACTACACCACCTTGTATCGCTCCAAGTGTAACAAGCATGCCCCTAACTCCGCCTGCACCCATTAAAAGACCCAATGAAAAAGAAGAAGTACTGTCAATATTATTGTGTTCATGTGATCTTCCAAACCAGATGTGTATATGTTCTTTTTCGTCATGCATGTGTTTACGTAAATGAATACGATCAGTAAAGACCATAAAAAGTAAATAAAGACCTATTGCTATGATCACTGAAGCTGAGATCATATCGCCATAACCCAATATTTCATCTGATAAAGCAGTATTTTGTAATAGTTTTGCAAAGATGAAAAGGCTCAGACCATGGCCAATTGCAAACAATAAAGTGATAAGTAAAGTTTTGCGCTTATTTTTACCTATGGAAAAATCAGCAATCGCAGTAAGATGATCCGGCCCAAAGGCATGCAATATACCATACCAAAAAATGAGTATTAAACCTGCTTCCATGCTGGCCTCCTTGACTACTTTAATTATAGACTGTTTTCATAAAATTGTGTTTAAATATCAACGTATTGTTGTAGTGCATACCAAGCCTGTCCAAGAGCTATACCCCCATCATTGATAGGTGTATTATTTTGAAAATAACAGGTGCGATTTAGATCTCTACATCTATTACTTATTTTTTCCACTAAAACCCTGTTTTGGAAGACACCGCCTGAAAAAAGCAGGGGCAGTTCAGGGTATTGATCAGCGATATGAAAGATCATGTCACTAATCGTATTGAAAAAGACAGAAACAAGTTCCTTTTTATCCTCTATTACTATCATTTCACATATCATAGGCTGTAAGTCTATTTTGCGGTCAATGATATCAAAGGGAAATGATCTTGTAATCGTTTCATCAACATACTGCTCCATCATCAGTCCGCTTTCACCTTCAAAACTTGAGACATGCACGATATCAGCTATACTAGCTACTGCATCAAAGAGTCTTCCCATAGAACTGCACAGAGGTGCATTGATTCCCTTTTCCCAAGCTTTGTAAAGCATATCGATCTCTTCTTTGGAGAATTGTGATACAGTTGCTACTTCAAGGGCATGAATTTCTTCAAGTGTATAGGTCTCAAACAACAAAGAAAGTGCAGATCTTCGTGGCTCTTTTATCGCTTTATCTGCACCTAAGAGACGAAATGGTGACAATGTGCCTATACGTTCATAATGTCTATTATCCGCCAGCATGACTTCCCCTCCCCATATGGTGCCATCATCTCCATAGCCCGTACCGTCAAATGCAAAACCCAGTACTGTTCCTTTCAGCTGAAACTCTGCCATACCTGAGAGTAAATGAGCATAATGGTGCTGCAGTTGAACACCAATTAGTTTTGGATGATCTTCAATGAATTGTTTTACCCATTTTGTTGTCATATATTCAGGGTGTTTATCATACACAATCACTTCAGGTTCAAAATCATAAAACCCTTTAAAGGTCTCCAGGGTTCGTTCAAAATACTCAAATGCTTCCAACGAATTAAGATCACCGATATGTGGACTCAGTATGAGTGTATCATCAAAGATCAAGGCAATAGTATTCTTTTGGTTTGCACCGACAGCAAGTATCTTTTTTTTACTTCTAAAAGGTAATTTTATACTTTGTGGTGCATACCCTCTTGACATACGCAGTGTGATCTTTTCACTGCCGGCAACCTGCACTACACTGTCGTCATTGGCATTAATGATATCTCGGTCATTGTCAAGTACAAGATCCACTACAACGCCAAGCTTCTGTATAAGTTCAGAACTGTCCCGTATGATCGGTTCATCACTCAGATTGGCACTTGTTGCAACTACAGGGGTATTGAGC
The DNA here is from genome assembly GCA_036568165.1 of Sulfurovum sp. Classification (GTDB taxonomy): domain Bacteria; phylum Campylobacterota; class Campylobacteria; order Campylobacterales; family Sulfurovaceae; genus Sulfurovum. Next base: position 105 of record DATCTA010000184.1, on the reverse strand, counting down.
TCTTTGAGCAGAAGATGATGCAAGGGTGTATAAGGAAGAAATACACCCAAGCGGTCTATCCCGGGTGCAACAAGATCACTGATTTGATTATCTGATTTTTTTGGA
>DATCTA010000183.1:0-4928 GCA_036568165.1 Sulfurovum sp. | reverse complement strand
CATTGATATCGGTTCTAACTCTGCAAGACTTGTGATCTTTGAAAAAACAAGTCACTTCGGCTTTCATCTTATCTGCGAACAAAAATCCAAAGTTCGTATAGGTGAAGGCGCTTATGAAAAAGAAGGCTATCTTCAGCCTATGGGTATCAAAAGAGCCTACCACACTTTAAAATCCTTCCTCCAGACCATAGACAAATATCACGCAACAAGAACACTTTGCGTTGCCACATCTGCACTTAGAGATGCCCCGAACGGAAAAGAGTTCGTTCAATGGATCCAAAAAGAACTTGGACTTTATATTAAGGTCATTGATGGCAACAAGGAGGCACTGTATGGAGGGATCGCCGCTGTCAACCTCTTGCCTGTAACAGAAGGTATCAGTATAGATATCGGTGGTGGATCAACAGATATGACCCTCATGAAAGAGGGAAAGGTCATAGATACCTATTCACTAAATCTTGGTACAGTGCGTCTTAAAGAACTCTTTTTTGACAAAGGTCTGCCTATTGCCCTTATTAATGAAAAAGCAAAAGCCTATATACAGACTGAACTACAAAATCTTCCAGAAAACTTTAAACATCATTTAGCCATCGGGATAGGAGGAACCCTCAGAACCCTATCCAAAGGCATCATGAAACAGAGCGCCTATCCCTTGGATAAACTGCATGCGTTCACGTATACACATCATCAACATAAAGCCTATTTGGATGCCATTCCTCTTTCAAGCGCAAAGAACCTTAAACGGTTTGGTCTGAAAAAGAACCGTTACGACACCATAAGAGAAGGTACATTGATCTTTAATGAGATAGTGGCACATATCGGTACACAAACGGTTATCTCAAGTGCGGCGGGTGTACGTGAAGGGGTCTACTTATCACAGCTTTTAAAAGACGAAAACCTCAAGTTCCCACCTGATGTCAATCCAAGTATTGTTTCGCTGCTCGATAGATTCAAACCTGCGATCACGATAGAGAAAAAGAGAAAGACAAAGCTGAAACTGGCCTCTATACTCTACGATGTCCTGCAAAAAGAGATCAATGACAATAAACAGTATGAAAAAGAGCTCTTATGGGCTGTCAAACTCTCCAGTATCGGACAGACATTGACGATCTACAGATCGCATCAACATGCTTTTTACATTGCTATGCATGAGTTGAATTACGGTTTTACGCATGAAGAGATACTTCTTATAGCCTCTTTGTTGCGGATGCATGGAAAAAACCTTCTTGATAAACCGCTCTTCTCACACTATAAACCTCTTCTTCCGTCAAAGCAGACTTTACTGTGGTTAAGTTTTATCTACACGCTCACTGTACTTTTGCATGAAGCTTCCAACAGTGCCAATATCACTTTTACCTATGAGAATAAAACGCTGCGTATCCACTCAGACAAACCGCTCTACCTGGCCAAAGAGAAAGTGAAAGCTTTAGAGAAACCTATGGCATTTGCTATTATTATAGAAGATGAAAGTAGAGTGCCTGAAAATAAAGCGTTAGGCATTTATTAATAGTTTTTTAAAACAGACAAGGAGAGACCCTTGCTGCCTAGAGGAACAAATCTAGAATTTTGTTCCCATTGAGAATTCAAATACCGAGGTTCTGTCACCTGTCTGCTCATCTATCGGGTAGGCAAATACCAGGTTTATCGGTCCAAATCCAGACTGCCACTCCAATACTACACCGGTTGAAGATCTCGCCAGATCACTTTCATCAAGTGATACAGTTGTTCCGTCAGCAGTTACAAAGCTGTCAATATCATGCGATATATACCCATAGTCATAAAAGAATGCCAATCTCATTTTTGCCGCCTCGGAGAGCGGGATACTTGCTTCAATACTTCCTGAATAACTTGATGTACCCCCTACCAGATAACGATAGCCATCAACCATATAATATGGAGAAATAGAATAAGGATCATACCCTCTAACGGTACCTATACCCCCCATAAAGACTTTCTCTCCTATCGGCATTTTTTTATCTTCATCCCTGTTTATATATGTCGCTCTGGCTTTGAAACGTAAAATAAGATCGTAATCTATCCAATCTTCCAACCCATAATAGGCTCCAAATTTACCAGTAGTCTTTAAAAAGTCATCATAGTCAAGTGTTTCTATTCCATTGGTCGTATTGACATCATAGGTACCGTCAAGTGCAGCATACTCAAAGTTGACTGCTGCCCTGAATCCTTCTCTTGCATTATAGAAGTCGTCTGTGTTATCAAAACTCAAACTTGTGAAAAATGATGATTTTGCATACTGGTCGTTATATAAAAAACTGGTATAGATATAATCCAGTGATGAATTTGCATCATTGAATGACGATTGGTTATCTACATATCCTACCCCTACAGAAGCATGGAAATATCTATAGAACTCTCTTCCTACGTTCATTGTACCACCTAGCTGATCCTGGGTAAAGTCGATATACTCATAATCTTTTTTGTATAGACTGACTCCAAAGCTATACATACTGTCCCATATTTTCGGATTTAAGAATGAGAGGTTGTAGTTTGTTGATATCTGTGAAACTTCAAAGCCTAAAGTGGAATTGATCCCTGTACCCAAAAAGTTCCTGTCCGAGATAGAGGCATTTACCATCAAACCTTCATAACTACCATATCCACCACCGGCAGAGATCGTACCTGTGGATGTCTCTTGCACTTTAACAAGCAGGTTAATCTTGCCTTCTGAGATCCTTTGGCTCTCAACATCCACTTTATCGAAGAACCCGGTTCTTCCCAATGCATTTTTTGAATCCTTCAGGTCTCTTGCATTGAAAGTATCTCCAGGTGCCAAATAGATATAACGACGGATTACCCTGTCTTTTGTCACATCATTTCCAGTGATGATCACGTCATTGACAGTGACGATCTCCCCTGGTTCAATAACATAGTTAAGATTGATGATCTTTTTCTCAGGCTCTTTATGCATTTGCGGTGCAACTTTCACGAATGCATACCCTAGATTACCTACTTCCTCTTCAAGGATACTTATATCTTTACGCATACGTTTGATATTGAATATCTTTCCTTCTTTGAGAATTAGCTTATCTTTCAGATCTTCTGTTTTGATCCCCTTGACTTTTTGTGTAATACCGATCGTTCCGATACGGTACTGCACCCCTTCAACCACCTGATAATCCACTTTTGCCTTATAAGAACCAAAATCCACTCTCATGAGAGGCTTACTCACATAGGCATCCAAATACCCGCGTCTCATATAGGCATCTTTTACTCTATAGGCATCATACTCCAGTTGATCTACTGTAGCTTCACCATTGTTTCTCCAAGGCATCCAGCCAAGAAAGTCTTTCTCTTTGTTGGCAAGATCCAATTCGATGTCACTTTGGACCAATGCATCTGCACCGACAAAGTTCTGCTCCTCAATGATGATCTTTTCACCTTTGTTCACATCAAATACTATAGCAACACTGCTTTCACCAACTGGCGTGGTAGTGATATCTACTACGGTATCATAATACCCCTGACTTTCCAACTTCGAAATCAGTGTTCTTTCCGCTTTTCGAACACGTCTTGCATCATAAAGGTCACCCTTTTTAACCCCTATGCCTTCCAAAAGTTTTTTACCATCATCACCTGATCCGTACCCCTGAATATCAACATTCGCGATCGCCAGTTTTTCTTCGAAATGATAGATCAGCACTCCGCCCTGCTGATCAACCCATACATCTTTAAAATACCCTTGTGAATAAAAGTTTTTGATAGAATCATTTATCTTTGCAGCAGTGATCTCATCACCTACACGTATACCTGCGATCTCTTTTGCAGTTGTAGCAGAAAGATGTGCTAGACCTTCAAATTTGATTTGTGTAACTTTTTGAGCTGAAAGCAATGAACCTATCAGTATCCAAGAAAATAAAATCTTGAAAAGAGCCGTCTTTTTGATCATAGTTAAGCCTTAGTATAATTTGCATTATTCTATCTTTATTTCAATAAGAACATCATAAGAAACAGACAAATCATGGTATACTCTTTCAACAAAATGCAAGGTAGGTATATTATGGCCATGATCAAAGTCGGTATAGTAGGTTTGGGACTTATGGGTGGATCTTTGAGTCTTGCACTCAAAAAACACTCTGCAGACTATTACTTTATAGGCCTGGATCACAATGAACTTCACTGTAAAGAAGCACTGGAGTTAGGACTTGTTGATGAGATAATCACCTCCACTGAAGGATTGAAAGAATGTGACATCATCTTCCTTAGTATACCGGTAGACGGCATTATCTCGGTTGTCAAGCAATTGCCTCCTCTGAGTGACAATTGTACGGTCATTGATCTCGGAAGTACCAAAGAGAAGATCTCTCTTTCGATCCCTGCTGAAATAAGAGAAAAATTTGTAGCTGCCCACCCTATGACAGGTACAGAAAAATTCGGTCCTACGGCTGCGCTTGAGGGACTCTACACAAACAAGGTCGTTGTACTCTGTGATCTTGAAAAGAGCGGGGAATATCAACAGAAAGTTGCAAAAAAACTCTTTAAAGATATCGGTATGAAGATCGTCTGCATGGGTGCAAAAGAGCATGACAGACATGCAGCATTCATTTCTCATATGCCCCATGCAGTCAGTTATGCCTTGGCAAATTCTGTGATGGCACAGGAAGACTCAAAAAGCATTATCGCACTTGCAGGCGGTGGTTTTAGAGATATGAGCCGTATAGCAAAATCTTCACCCAATATGTGGGAAGATATCTTTAGACAGAACAAGCATAATGTACTTGAAGCCATCAATTCATTCCAGTCAGAACTGAAAAAATGCCAAAAGATGGTGGAAAATGAAGAGTGGGATACACTCAACGAATGGATGAAAGAGGCAAATAGTTTACATGATATTTTAGACTAGATCATGACCTGTATCTGAATATCACAATCAACCCAACATCTCATTTTTTAAAAGCTAAGCTAAAGAG
>DATCTA010000182.1:0-2526 GCA_036568165.1 Sulfurovum sp. | reverse complement strand
TTCCTATTTTTGTAGTGTAATGATTTTGTCCCATGACTCAGGTGTGAGGAGTATTTTTTCTACACGTTTTTGCCAGAGTGTTTTGAATGTCTGTTTTTCTTCATCTGATGCACTGTTCTGAAGTATCTTTGCCATTAAAGGTTTCATTTGCTCATCAGCAGGTATATAAGATGGATCATAACTTACACTTACTGACTCATTAGTATCTATACGCGTGAACATTATTTCACTTGCAATGGGCTCATTGTAGGTGATAAGATCGTTCCTGCCAAAGTTTCCCTGTACTCCCTTAAATCCGGATTCATCACAGGCCCCAGTGATAAAAGAGATGATATTTGCTACCACTCCAGTAACACCTTCGGATCGGTCATCCTTGATACTTACCTTGATAGAACCTCTTTTTGGCAAGCTGTGAGGATAGAGGGCTTTAAGTCCTTGAAGTGTCATCAGGTAAGCACCTGCAACCGTTGGACATGAGTGTCCCGCAAGTTTTACACAATCGATATAGCCTATATCGATGATCCCGTCTTTGAATGCTCCTAAAAAGTCGCTAAGCGGATCATAAAGCCGAATGGTCTCAACCTTAGTATAGAAGTCTGGGTATTCCATTGAATGCTCCTTTCAAATACATTGATAAAGATTATAATCATTATGTAAAACAATTTTATTGACTTAAATCAACGAATAAGACAACTTGAGATATCCTTTAATATAATGAGGAGATACGATGCAAGCCCATATTGAACTTTTCCAGGAACTAAGCCCGGAGGAAAATAATAGACTTTATGAAATTTCTTCACTCAAAGAATATAAAAAAGGAAATATTATTTTTTATGAAGGAGAAGAACCTAAGAAGCTAAAACTTTTACTCGACGGGATCGTGAAAGTTTATAAAAGTGATGCTAAAGGCAATGAAGTGATTTTACACTTTTTTCAGCCGCAAACACTGATAGCAGAAACAGCACATATGCAAAGGATCAACTATCCTGCTACAGCTATCTGCGAGACTGACTGTACATTGCTTGAGATCGATTATGCGTTGTTTGAAAAGGATTTTTTACGAAATCCTGACATCAGTTTCAAGATCATTCAGTCCCTTACTAAAAAGATCAAGGCCCTGCAAAATGTCATTACAACAAATCTTACGATGGATACGTTCAGCAGAACCTGTAAATTTATCTATGAAAATGAAAACCATATCAATGAACTTACCCACAGAAAGATCGCTGCTATTTTAAATATCACCCCGGAAACGCTTTCTAGAAACCTTTCGACTCTTAAAAAAGATAGAATTATCGCTGTAAATCAACGTAAAATAGAAATCTTGGATAGAGGTCGTTTATCTACTATTGTTGATCTAAATCAATGAATTAAGTGACACATTCCCTTATCATTCATACTATCAATTTGTTCATAGTTATATCAAAATAACATGGACATTTTCAAAATAAAGGATGAATATAATGAGTATGTTTTGTTATCAATGTGAAATGAGTACGCCAAACGGATGTGGTTCAACCGGAGCAACTGTCGGTACATGCGGCAAGGATGAAAATCTTGCACGTCTTCAAGATATCATGATCTTTGGTCTAAAAGGTCTTAGTGCCTATAGAGAACATCTTAACGAATTAAAACCTCAAGAGACAAAAAATGTTGATGATGTGATGAGTGAAACACTCTACTTTACATTGACCAATGTTAATTTTAATTTTGAAGACCATATCAATCAGTTGATGAAAGTTGGAAGTGCCGGAGTTGAAGTAATGGATAAGCTTTCAAATGCCCATACAGGGAAATTTGGTATTCCTACGCCTGTTACAGTAACTCAAAATAAAGTTGAGGGGAAAGCCATTTTAGTGAGTGGACATAACCTAGATATGATGGAAAAACTACTCAAAGCCACAGAAGGCAAAGGGATCAATGTCTATACCCACTCTGAAATGCTTCCAGCACATGCTTATCCGGAACTTAGAAAATATACACATCTTAAAGGTAATGTAGGAAAAGCATGGTTCGACCAGGTTGAGCTCATGAAGCGATTTAAAGGAACATTTGTAGTCAATACCAACTGTATTGTCCCTCCTAAAAAAGATGCAGACTATGTAGATAGATTATTTACTTATAAAATTGTCGGTATAGAAGGTGGAACGCCGATTGTAGATGATAATTTTGATGAATTGATCGAAAAAACACTTCTATGTGAAGATACAAATATGAATGATAATCTTTCACTTGTAACAGGGCACCATTATAAAACAATACTTACGTTGGCACCTCAAATTCTCCAGGCAGTTGGTGAAGGAAAGATAAGACAGTTCTTCGTGATCGCCGGATGTGATGCACCGGGAAAAGCGGGAAATTACTATCGAGAGATGGCTGAGAGCCTTCCAGAAGATTGTGTCATCATTACTTCAAGTTGCGGAAAGTTCCGTTTTAATGATATTGATTTTGGTAATGTGCCTGGAACTGAAATACCACGTTACTTAGATTTGGGTCAATGTAATGATTCTAACGGTGCAGTTGAGA
>DATCTA010000181.1:0-6711 GCA_036568165.1 Sulfurovum sp. | reverse complement strand
TGATCTGCTCACCCAACGTTTTATTGAGCTTGGCTTTTCTAAGTACTGAGTAAAGTTTGCCATCGCCTCTGGCTACTGCCATAAGTATTTCTCTGTAAGGACTTTCTAAAAGGTAAGAGGGAGAAACAAGTGCTTGAAATTTTGTGAAGTTCTGTACAAAGTTAGACTCAACCATGGAAAAGACATCATCAAAATAATCCAATTCTATATTTTTACCTATCCCGCCTAAAATTGAAAAATACTCAATAGCCTGTTCGACTTCCAGGTAGGAAAAGTGTTGGCAAAATCTTTGAAATGGCGCTTTGATGTAATCCCTTTATGCATATATTGGATTATTTTAACATACTTTTATTTGAATTTCTGTATGATTAATTATTAATCAATATTGAAGAGTAATATGGAAGCATTTTTCAGCAAATCAGATAAAGTACAGCATATCATTAAAAGTTTCAACCTTACAAAAACACTCTTTGTTTCCTCTATCATCATAGGTGAAGCACATACAGGGAAAAAAACACTTGCGCAATATCTTTTTCCCAAAGCACCTATCGTCTCAGGAAGTGATCAAAAAGCTGTTGAAGAGGCCCTGGAGAACAATGATGAACTGATCATTGCCAACTTTGAGAAACTCAGCAATCAAAATACACTTGATTTCACCAACAAACGGATCATTGCTACAGCTGACTATTTGGGCAATGCTGATCTCATCGATGATCTGTTCGCTTTCATCTATATGATGCCGCCGCTTCAGGAGCGCCCTGAAGACATCAACTATCTTAGAGACCTTTTCGTTGAAGAGGCATGTTCGACTTTAATGATAGATAAGCAGAATGTTGCATCAGATGAGATCCCTTTGAATCTTACCAAAAACAGCCAGACATTGAAAAGATCTGTCTATCTGCATCTCATGCAGCAAAATATGAATGCGCAGGATATTCAGAGTGTACTCTACACGTATCTGCTCAAGCATCTAGATGGGAATGACGGCTATAGAGAACATCTGGGTCTATATGAGAAACCTCTCATTGAAGCCGGTCTTAAAAAATTCGGTTCACAACTACAGCTTTCGCAGGTGTTGGGAATTAACAGAAATACACTCAGAAAGAAAATACATGAACACAACATCGATTGATTTTAAATCCTTTATAGAATGGGATAACAATCCTTTTATTCTTTTTAGCAATGAAGGGAATATCATCTATCTCAACAATGCTGCAGAGATCCTGTTTGGTTATGTCACTACAAAAGAGCTTTATGAGATATCCCTCTCTTATGCACCGCAGAATTTCGGTTACAAAACAACCTCATTGACACTCAATTACGATGCCTTCATCTTTCATGCGATCACGGTAGGATATGAAAATGAAGAACAGATATCCTTGCGTTTATATAATACTCCGCGTATTAAAACTGCGCGTAAAATAGAAAAAGACAAACTGATCACAACAGATATCAACATCTTGCTTGAAGCCAACTTGGCGCTATTTAGAACAAAGAACAGCAATCCGCTCAAACTATTGACCGACCAGGAGCTTCCGGCATTTAAAATAGACCAGAATAATTTTTCCAAACTCCTGAGAAAAACACTCAATGCCTTCCGAGCATCTGATTCGATCGATATCTCTTTAAAACTTCTTTTTGGACAGCATGTCATCATCAATGACAAGAAGGAATCCATTGCACAACTCTCTATAGTAGCGAATGGACGCTATACAGATACAGATGAAGAGATACGTTCCCTTGCGGAGATAAGCCAGATCAAATCTGTTCTTAAAGAGCACTACATCAAACTTGAAATTCCTCTTATTCAATAATAATCAGCTATTGATTAAAATTTAATCAATAGTATGAGCCAAATATTCTCTATCCATGTTACTATTGTCTTGTAAAAATAAATTTAAAGGACACAGCATGAAATTAAAACTTTCGGCTCTTATGGCAATGTTATTGCCTATCTTCGCTTTCGCTGAAGATAAACTGGACTCAGGTGATACAGCATGGATGATGGTATCTACAGCATTTGTACTTCTTATGACACCAGCAGGATTGGCACTTTTCTATGGTGGTATGACAAGAAGTAAAAACGTACTGAACACTTACGCAATGGTTATGGGTGCATTTGTTCTTGCGTTTGTAGTATGGATCATTGCTGGGTATTCAATTGCATTTGGTACGAATGAAAGCGCGATGCTTCAAAATGTATTTGGTGGATTTGGACATGTAATGCTTGATGGCATCAAGTGGACTGACCTTTCTGGTACTTACCCTACCTATGTATTTATCGCATTCCAAGGTACATTTGCTGCGATCACTGTTGCTATCGCTGCGGGTTCTGTGATCGGGCGTATGAAATTCTCTACGTGGATGGTAATCGTTGCACTATGGGGTCTTCTTGTTTATGCTCCTATTACACACATGGTATGGGGTGGAGACGGTGCACTTCTTTTTGATGCTGGTGCTCTTGACTTTGCCGGTGGTACTGTTGTACACATGAATGGTGGTTTGGCTGGTCTTGTTCTTGCTCTCTTGGTTGGAAAAAGAGCTGGATATCCTGTTGTAGCTATGAAACCATATAGTATTCTTCTTACTGCTGTGGGTGCTGCTCTATTATGGTTCGGTTGGTATGGATTTAACGGTGGTTCTGCATTCGGTGCTAATGCTATCGCTGGTCTTGCTGTAATGACTACGACTGTTGCAACTGCTGCAGCTGCTGTAACTTGGATGCTTCTTGAGTGGTTCGTATTCAAAAAGCCTACACTTCTGGGGATCGCTTCAGGTATCATCGCTGGTCTTGTTGCTATTACTCCGGCTGCTGGTTTTGTAAGCGTTGGCGGTGCGTTCATCGTAGGTATCGTTGGATCTATCGTTGCATTCTTCGGTGTTGTGACACTTAAAAAGAAACTTGGTTATGATGATTCTCTTGATGCATTTGGTATCCACTTCCTAGCAGGTCTTTGGGGTGCACTTGCAACAGGTCTACTTGCGCTTAATGATAAAGATCTACTATGGGACGGTCCGCTAAAAGCGAGTGATGACAGAATGGCACAATTCATGGTACAAGTAGAGTCAGTAGTAGTAGTTGGTCTCTTTACATTGATCGGTACTATTATCGTATACTTTATCGCTTCGGCTATCACAGGTGGTGCAAGAGTAGATGAAGAGACTGAGTCATCTGGTCTTGATGAAACGATTCATGGTGAAAAAGTGACAAATGCGTAAGCATCTGTCACAGTATAATTTATAAAGGAAATTAGATATGAAAAAAATTGAAGCAATTATCAAACCATTTAAACTGGAAGAAGTAAAAGATGCTCTGGTAGCCCAAGGGATTGAAGGTATGACTGTCTCAGAAGTCAAAGGTTACGGAAGACAGCAAGGACATTCAGAACTCTACAGAGGTGCAGAGTATGTAGTTGAATTCATTCCTAAAATAAAGATAGAGATCGTTGTAAGTACTGATGCATACGCTGAGGCTGCGATCAAGGCGATCATGGAAACTGCTAAGACAGGTAAGATCGGAGATGGTAAGATCTTTGTATCTGACATTACCAATACGATTCGTATCAGAACAGGTGAAACTGATTCAGATGCCCTCTAAATCCAACTGGGATAAGCAAGCCTTTTCCCAGGCCTTCTGATTAATTTTTAATCAACTTCACTTAAATTTCGTACTAAAGTTTTAAATTCTGCCTTTTTTTCGAACAATAATTTCTTTCACTTTTTCCCAATTCTCGATACACTAATAGGATTAAAATATGAGGAATTTAGAATGGAAATGAATTATATCATTGATACTTTCTTTGCGATCTTTGCAATGACGCTCATCATCTTTATGGTACCTGGATTTGCAATGCTTGAAGCAGGGTTGGTAAGAACAAAGAACGTTACATCAGTACTTACTGTGAATGTAATGATCTATGCTGTGGCTTCTTTGGCTTTTTTACTGATAGGATATGAAGTGGCATTTGGCAACTGGGATCACCAGGACGGGATGAGCAAGTGGGCATTTTTTATGTTTCAAATGGCATTTGTCGGAAAAGTGATCAACATTATGAGCGGTGGGGTGAGTGAACGTTCACGTATCTTGCCTCTGGCCGTGTTTACTGTTGCAGTGGGTGCATTTATCTACCCGATCATTGTAAACCTGACTTGGGGTGCAAACTTTTTATCTGGAACGGCATTGGACATCTCATCACTTTCTGATCTGGCAGGTTCGACAGTGATCCACTCTACAGGCGGTTGGGCATTGCTTGCAGCTATTCTTATCATGGGTCCAAGACATGGAAGATATAAAGATGGTAAAGTGCGTGTAATCCCTGCGTCTAACATTCCTTTGGTGACTCTGGGGGCTTTGTTGCTCTGGATAGGTTGGTTTGGTTTTAATGGTGGTTCAGTAGGAGCGATCTCCTCAAAAGAAAATGCAGATGCAGTTGCTCTGACTATAATGAATACCAATACTGCAGGTCTTGCAGGTGCTATTTCAGCTTGGCTGCTTACCTACTTCAGATACAAAAAGTTCGATATTACCGTTATCCTGAACGGTGCTTTGGGTGGGCTTGTTGCTATCACTGCTGGGCCTGACCAATATGATATTCATACACCTATACTGATTGGTGCTGTTGGTGGTGCTTTGGTTGTCTGGTTCGTACCTATTTTTGATAAATTTAGAATGGATGACCCTGTGGGAGCCTTGTCTGTTCACCTGGTAAATGGTATCTGGGGTACACTTGCAGTAGGTATTTTTGTAGCAGATGTAAGCATATTGACACAATTAAAAGGTATAGTTGTAGTAGGATTGATTGTTTTTCCACTTTCATGGATTACAATATATTTGATCAACAAGATCTTTGTCCTTCGTGCTGGGGAAGAAGAGCAACTTCGGGGAATCGATACGACAGAGTGCGGTATCGAATCATATCCTGAATTTTCACGTACTATATAACTAAGGAGATAAACAATGAAAAAAATCGAAGCGATCATAAAACCATTCAAACTTGAAGATGTTAAAGATGCTCTTGTAGCTCAGGGGATTGAAGGTATGACAGTCTCTGAGGTCAAAGGCTACGGAAGACAGCAAGGACATTCAGAACTCTACAGAGGTGCAGAATATGTGGTAGAGTTCATTCCAAAAGTAAAAATCGAGATCATTGTAAGTAACGATGATTATCTGAACAAAGCGATCGAAGCGATCATGAGCACTGCTAAAACAGGTAAGATCGGTGATGGTAAGATCTTCGTATCTGACATTACTAAAACGATTCGTATTAGAACAGGTGAAGAGGACGAAGAAGCACTTTAATCACATTAGTGTTTACTGAAAGAGCGAAAGACTAAGTGTCTTTAACTTCTTTGAACAGATCGATCTTCTCTTGATTCCCTTTTAATACCCACACTACGTTATCCATACCAAATTCACGCTCATAATTGTTCAATTCTAATTGTTTGAGTCTGTAGAGTGTTATATCCACTTCACTGTAACTGGTCTCAAAAGTATAGGACACCTGCTTTTTATACTCAAGAAGCTGGGCTTCACCAAGCACATCTTTCACAGCCTGTGCATAAGCCCTTGCCATACCTCCGGTCCCAAGTTTTATTCCACCAAAATAACGTACGATGAGTACCGCACAATTGATCAATTCCTCACCGCGCATTACATTCAGTGCAGGTACTCCAGCACACCCTTTTGGTTCTCCATCGTCAGAGGAATTTTCAACCACTTGATCAAATTCATTTAAATAACGTAGGGCATACACAACATGGTTGGCTTTGGGATTTTCTTTTTTTAGTTTCTCCTGCAGGCCTTCAAACTCCACGATTGGTACAAGATAGGTAATGAACTTCGAGCGGTTTATCTCAGTCGTGAAGATAAATGAGGTTTCTACTGTCTGCAAGATAATAACTTTACGACAAGAACCATCTGAACTTTATGCTCATTGAACTCTACAACACAGACAGACACTGCAATCTGAGCAGAATGACTTGCTCTTTGTTTTTTCTATATTCGCCTGATCGACATATTTGACAATAAGATCAACAAAAGCTTCACTGTCATTCATACATTGCGCCACCATATAATCGTCATATTTGATCTTTTCAGCGATCTCTCTGTGTTCTATGTCTAATTCAAACAGTGTTTCAGAATTGTCAATAGTAAATGCCAATGGGTAGATAAGCACTTTTCGATTCGTAGGGTTTCGAAGCACATCCACTAGATTAGGCTCCAGCCATGCTGCTGAGCCGACTTTGGATTGATAAACCAATTTCACTTCATTAAAATGGATATCTTTGAGTTCCAAAAGTGTTTTGATCGCACTGACATTTGCCTCTACTTGGCGCTGATAAGGATCCCCGGCCTTAATGATGCTCATAGGCAATCCATGTGCAGACAAAAGCAGATCATATTCAGCGATATTTTTGTCACCTATGGCTTTTTCTATCTGTGCAACATTCGCTTTGATATAATCTATATCGTCATAATATTGGCATGCCAATATAGTGATCTTAGGATGATAGTCCAATGCTTCACATCTTGCAACGATATCTTCATAAGAAGAGAGAGTCGTAGTAGTTGAGTACTGCGGATAGAGAGGAAAAAGTAATAGCTCTTCAATCCCTTCTTGTTTACATTGTATCAAAGCCTCAGTAGCAAAAGGTGGTACATACCGCATTGCTGCATAAATAGGCATATCCAGCCTGCTTTTCAATTTATCA
>DATCTA010000180.1:0-5165 GCA_036568165.1 Sulfurovum sp. | reverse complement strand
ATCAAAAGAAGAAGTTGGAAGTTAAAGTGGTTATCTCAGGGGATGCATACAAGTATTTTATAGATGACCTGAAAGCCTCGCCATATGCATCGGACAAAGATGCTGTAGATATACAAGCATATTTCAAGATCCGTTTAAAAGATCTTCATGATGTTTATGGTGTGAAATTTCAAATGTGTTCTTCAGGTATGAAAGCAAGAAAGATTGAGAAACAGACACTTTATAAGTATGTAGAGGCGGAGAAGATGAAAAGTGTCTATCTCATAGATGCCCAAAATGAAGGATATGCTTATATGCCTATCCACTGATCACTGAATGCAATGTATGCATATCTTTTATACAAAAAGTCTTTCAATGATCATCTATTTTTAAAGATGCTTTTATAGGTCTGTTTAATGATTTTTGCTATAATGCATCAATTTAATTAACTAGGATACTTATGCAACAATTTGACAGAACAAAATCAAACTCATGTATTCCACACTCTTTTGCTATTTTACTTGTTCCTTTTCTTTTTCTAGCAGGTCTGATCCTTGCTTATATAGGAGTGTTTCCGATCAATGTAGAGCCGCATACATTTGTCATCGTAGCATTTATTTTTGTCGTATTTGTATTTTTTGTAAAACATAATGCAAATTATGCAGTGTGTCATATGAAAGGATCTTTTTTCACTATGGAAGAGGAGCTTCAGGCCGCACTTCGCCAAAATGCTTTGACCATTATGGGTAAGACTAAATCAACGTTGCATATTAAAGACTTTATTGCTGAGTATTACCAGGATATCCGTAATGACAATTTTGCACGTGTAGCACCGTCTGTCTTCCCTATGCTGGGGATCTTGGGTACATTTATTGCTATCGCACTCTCTATGCCTGATTTTACTGTACAGGACCTGGGTGCTCTTGATCGTGAGATATCCATACTCCTTTCAGGTATTGGTACGGCATTTTATGCTTCGATCTATGGGATCATGCTTTCTCTTATCTGGACTTATTTTGAAAAAAGAGGTATGGCAAAAGTAGACAAACAGGTCTTTGATCTTGAAAAACTCTATGGTCAGCGTGTGTGGAAAAGGTCTGAACTTATTAAGCATGAGCATCAGCAAAGCGAACTAAAAGACCAGCAGATCGTTCAAACGCTCAAAGAGACATTTAACATGGACTTTATCAAAGAGCTTAATGATCAGTATCTTAAAAACTTCACAACCATTGTAAATGACACAACGAACAGTTTCACGAAACTGACAGTACATATGCAAGAAGCCTCTTCTGAGCTGCGCGACACACTTGAAAACATACAAAAAAGACATCAAAGTGTCAATGCCGTTCAAATGATGGAAAAGAATATTGAAGGGTTCAATAAAAATGCTCAAAACCTTCAAACATCTTTGGAACGTTTTGATGGTACAGTGGATCATACTTTTGAGAAGATAGATCAAGAGTTGGGGCAGGCTGTAGTAAAACTTGCTAAATTTGCACATATTCTTGCGGAACAAAATGAACAGATACTTGAAAACATCGAAAAACTAAAAAAGCAAGAAAAGTAAAACGATGTTTAGAAACGACAAGTCGAACGCAGAAAGCAATTTTTGGATCTCTTATGCCGATTTGATGGCAGGTTTGCTTTTTGTTTTTATTTTGCTGATCGGTGCGATCGTGTCAAAGTCAGTGATCTTGAAGTCTGACCTGCATAAGAAGGAAGAGACGCTTACAGATCTATCTCATACGCTTCAGGTCAAAGAGAAGACTTTGGATGAATTGAGTGAGAGTTTGGCAAAAAGTAAGGCGCTCATAGCAGAACAAGACAGCCATCTATCTGAAGATCAAAGGCTTTTGGCGGAAAAAGACAAATTACTGACACTGAAAAATGCACGTATTGCCGAAGATGCGGTTAAGTTGACTGAAGCAGAGAAGCAAATACAACTTAGTAATGCCCGCATCGCAAAAGACCAACTGCAACTGGCAGAAAATGAGAGAATGTTCAAGCTTAAACTCTCTGAGATCGAAAAGCTCAATCAGCTTCTGCTTGAAGCGAATGCTAAACAGGATCTACTGAACAACAAAATTATCATTGTACAAAATATGCTTGATCAAAATAAAAATGAGTTGGAGAAAAGCAAAAAAACCCTCAAAGATTATGAAGGTAAAGTGCTGATTCTCTCCAATGAGCTGAATGCAACAAAGCAGAGTGTTGAGATAAAAGATGAAAAGCTCCTCACACTTTTGAATGCCATAGACGAAAAACAGACCAAGTATGATGAACTAGTGGCAAATCTCCAGGCACAAAAGGCGAAGATAAAATCTTTAACAGGTATCAAGCTTCAGGTTATAGCTGCACTTAAAGATGCATTGGGAGATAAGATCGATATCGACAAAAAGACCGGTTCTCTAAGACTGGCTTCTAACATACTTTTTGGTAGCGGTGAAGCCATATTGAAGCCTGAGGCAGAAGTAGAGCTCAAAAAGGCATTTGAAGAGTATATCGGAACACTGATCACAAATGAGAAGATCAAACCCCACCTTGACAAGATCATAGTTGAAGGTCATACAGACAGCGTAGGTTCCTACATCTATAATTTAAATCTTTCACAAAAACGTGCTCTTGCGGTAATGGAGTATCTGCTTACCCTGGATTTCACCAAAGAGCACAATATCCAGCCGCTCATGATAGCTTCAGGAAGAGCCTATTTGGATGCTATCATGGTTGATGGTGTGGAAGACAAAAATGCATCAAGACGTATAGAGATCAAGTTCAGACTTAAAAATGAAGATGCTATGAATGAAATAGAAAAGGTTTTAGATGCGAACTGATTTCAATCCTGAGCATCTAAAAGAGGCTAATAAGAAGCTGGATGAACTGATATCAACATCAGAAAAACAGCAAGAACAATTTCAAGACCTCTATATCAAAAAATCTTTATGGAAAAGATTTTTAGGGTTATTCAAAAGCAATCCTTTTGAATTGCCTGAAGATATCTATAGACTCAAATAAGCAACATATCTCCAAACTTCACATTCATTTCACATAAACAGTATATAGTATGCTATACTAGAGTAGTTTTTTCAATGCATGAAGGAATAATAGAATGAGACTAACGAATATATGGCTAACGTTCTTTACAGGGGTGATCCTATTGAGCGGATGTGGAGGAGGGGGTGGAAGTGGAACTTCTGATACCACAAATCTAGCACCGTTTGCCAATGCAGGATTAGATAGATCAGTAATGGTTAATGAAACGATCACTATTACTGGAAGTGGGAGTGACTCGGATGGAACCATAGTAAATTATCAATGGAAAGAGGGTAGTTTAATTCTCGCAAATACTGCTGAATTCAATTATACTCCAACTACTGTAGGTACGCATACACTTACTTTTACTGTCACAGATAATGATGGTGCGACTGATAGTGATCAAATGAATGTAAATGTGACAGAAGCAAAAAAACTTCCATTAGTAATTATACGTGTAGAGTTTGATAATTATCAATTTAGCAGTTCCGCATCTGTTTGGAGCCAAAAAATATTTGGTTCGAATGAAGGACAAGTCAATCATTATTATAATGAAATATCATATGGAAAATTTCAATTCCAGATGGCGAATGAAATAGATGGTTCTGCTGATGGAGTTATTACCGTACATTTAGATGAGAATCACCCAGATGACCTTGAAGAAAAGATCGATAGGCTAGTTACTGCTGCTATACTTGCAGATTCGAGTATAGACTTTTCTGAATATGATACAAATAAGAACGGTTCAATTAGTTCAGATGAACTTCAAATAATGTTCCTTATAGCAGGAGGTGAGCTAGCGACTGGAGCACACCCAGGTATTTGGGCCCATTCGTGGTGTATGTTTGGGAGTAATGCTTCTGCACCAACACTAGATGGTGTAAGACTTATGAATTGTAATAATAATGGAACGTATTCAGCATTTGGTGAAAAACATTTTGATGCATCCAATGGTAATGAGGCTACAATAGGTATTATCGCACATGAACTAGGTCATGCAGTTTTTGATCTGCCAGATCTTTATGATACTGAGTATAACTCTGCTGGAATCGGAAACTTCGGTTTGATGGGCGGAGGAAGCTGGGCAAAAAAAGATGAAGATAGTTACTATGGGCAAACACCTGTGCATATGACAGGATGGACCAAAGTACGCTGTAATTTTACCTCGGCGACGAAACTTGAGAACGATATTATGGATATTGAAGTAAAGGCTACTTCAAGTAATGACTATAGTTTATACCAGATACCAACAGGCCGAGATGGTGAGTATTTTTTAATAGAAAATAGAGATGCCAGTGGATATGATAGAGGGCTAGACAGTCTTCAGGGTACTGGTAGTTATAAGGGGGGCTTGTCGATTTTGCATATTGATGATAATTTACTAAATGATTGTCTTAGCAAGAACAATTGTAATGATAACCCTGATCATAAGCTTGTAGATGTCGAAGAGGCAAATAATATTTTGAGATTAGATACAGATTCAAGTTATGAAGGCCATAATGACAATCTCTTTTTTGCTGAGAAGGTTGATAGTTTTACTCCAGATACAGATCCAAATTCTGATACATATGCGAATGGAAGTAGTGGAGTAAGTGTAACCAATATTTCAACTGCTGGTGCTACTATGACTCTAGATGTAGAGATAAATTAAAAGGATAAGCAATGGTAAAAGTAATCTTATTTTTAAGTATGATAACATGGTTATATTCTGTACCTGCATATCAGGGTGCTATCAAATTTAAACAAAATGACGGTTCAACTTTTTCAGGAAAATTAAAAGGTGATGAGTGGTTTAATTGGGTAGAAGATGAGCAGGGTGACATTATTAAGTACAATAAAAAATCTAAGAACTACGAATATGCAGTTGTCAAAGAGTCACATGGCAAATTAGATCTAGTCCCATCAAATGTAAAAGTGGGAGATAAAGTTGAGCGATCAGGTTTAGAGAAAATTGATAAAGAAATTTTGATAAAAATCTGGAAAGAGAAGAAATCAAAAGCACTAAAGTATAAAACTGATTAAATAAAGAAGTAGTAGAGGTCAAATAGACCTTTACTTACTCTCTTTCTTTCTTACGATGTCTGCACCCAATGAAGAGAGTTTTCCCTCCAGGTCATCATATCCTCGATCAAGATGGTAGATACGTCTTACCTTGG
>DATCTA010000179.1:0-9575 GCA_036568165.1 Sulfurovum sp. | reverse complement strand
TTGCTAACCACTATACCACAACTACATCAATAGAGGATAGATATTTTTCCGTTTCCCATTGAAATAATGGGAAGCAAATGTAACTTCAAGAGGTATGATCTAATCATCATGTTCCAAGTATTGATCTTCTTGCCAGTCTTGAATACCATACTCTTTGAACTTATATCTTTTCAATAACGATTCATGATATGCTTGGGCCAGTTTTTCACATGCCAATATCTCTTTGATGTTTTCCTGGTTTTCTTTCGCGTTAAAGGCACATTGATTGACAAACTCGATCGTAAATTTCGGGTAATCTCTTGATAGCAGTTCCAAAGTATCATCGGTGGACATAGAACCTTCTTGGATAACCCTGAGATAAAATCCCGTTTTATATTCTTTCACTACCAGTGCAGTGAGATTTTTTATTCCTATAATGGAAGATATTTTCCAACAGGGCTGTCTAGGCTGCGATACTTCAAAAATGACTTCACCGCATTTGAACTGGTCGCCTATACAAACATCACTGTCATTCAGATCCAGTATGGTTAGATTTTCTCCAAATGTACATGGGGGTAGTTCTAAACGGTGAATGTTTTTAAAAAAGTCGTAGTACTTTTGGCTGTAGACACATACAGCTTTGTCAACTCCTCCATGATTTACCGTATCTCCCTGCATGTCATCTATAAATCCCATAGGGTTGACAAAGAGGCGTTTATGCGGGGGCATTTGTTTTTTTCTATAGGCTGAGGGGTATATTTTTCTTTTCCCATCATTGATCTCTTCTACTTTTCCGCAGTATATGTGTTTGATGGCAATTCTTATAGAATTCATATTTACCCTTTTTTATATTTTACATCAATAATGAAGTTTTACATCCAAATGTCTGCACTCTTTTATGTCAATATGTCATACTTTGAGAATTCTTTTTTATATATTGATAGGATACTCTAAAAATGATTGGATTTTACGTGCGTTATTTGTTTCTGTTTTTACAGCCTAGGAACTTCGACAAAATGAAGTGTTTAAAGACATATCAGGCATCTATAAAAATAATTTTTTGCATATGAATGGCAGGAAGATACCTCTCTATTTTAAAAAGAAAAAAATGGTCCCAAAAAATGGAAGCCGTATAAAGATACACTATGCTCATCTTGGATATTATAAGAAGTTTCAAATCGCTAATAGTCAAAAAGATTTTGAAGTGTATTAGAGTCTAAAAGGAGAAAACATGGCATATTACAGTTGGATATTGGCATTTCATGTGATGAGTTTTGTATCTTGGATGGCAATGTTGTTCTATCTGCCGAGGCTGTTCATCTATCATCGTGAAAATGCAGATACCAGAGAATTTACAAAAGTTGTAGAGGTCCAGGAATATAAACTTTTTAAATATATCGGTGTACCTGCTATGTGGGCGACAATCATCAGTGGCGGTGCGATGCTTTACTTGAATACAGGTATTTTTTCCAGCGGTGGGTGGATGCATGCGAAGCTGTTGCTGCTTGCTTTTCTTATCGCATATCATATCTCTTTGAACAGTATCCGCAAGACACTTTTAGAGAACCCGCACTATAAAAGCAGCAAATACCTGAGAATTTACAATGAAGTTCCGACGCTCTTGATGATATTTATCGTCATCATGGTGGTCGTTAAACCCTTTTAATGCATTTGTGATATAATCATCACTAACTAAAAACAAAGGAAAACCGCATGCAATTACCTCAAATTACGTTACCTCAAATTGAACTTCCGTTTGATATCCCTGTATTATTACACCCTCCTGTGGTTCATTTCGCGATCGCCATTCCTGTACTTATTCTTCTGTTGGAACTGATCAATCTGGCCTTTAGAAAAAGAGCGATCAGCGGTGTTTCTCTCTTTTTGATATTTTTAACTCTTGTTGTGTCTGTCGCGGCATACTTTACAGGTCTTGTTGACGGTAAAGAGGCATTTGAAGCATTGAGTGATTCGGCGAAGGAAGACCTAGCTGAACATAAGACACTGGGGATATACTTGATGCTGGCATCATTTGTGCTGCTGCTTTTCAAAATACTCTCTATGGTTTCGGTAAAAGGTATCATGAAGGGGCTTTATCTTTTAGTACTGATTGTATTTGTCGCAGGTATCTTTGAACAAGGTGAAGAGGGTGGCGAACTTGTCTATGAACATGGGGTTAATGTTGAAAAGGTAAAAGTACTTGATGATAAGATCTTCGATCTTGAAGAAGCACTTGAGGAAACAAAAGAAGAAACAGAAGCTGCTAAGCAGGAGAGTACTCCGGCAGAAGCTGAAGTGCAGCCTGCACCAAGTGAGCCTGAAGCAACGCCGGTGGAAACTGCACCTCTACAAACACCTCCGGCAAGTGAACCTGAAACAGCACCTGTTGAAGCTACACCTGCTCAAACACCTTTAGAGACGACATCAGTTCAGACACCTTCAGAAACTCAAACTGTAGAGGTTATTAAAGAAACGGTCACAGAGACAGTAAAGACTGAAGTTGAAGAAGAAGTAATTAGCGGAGAGAAGTATCAAGAGATGGTACAGCCTGAAATCGCTACACATTAAAAACTTATCTTAAGATCCGCCGTCTCCGGCCGGATCGAATTTTATTTCATAACGTTCTTCATTGACATTTGTTTTCAGGTTTGAAAGATACTTGGCCATCGCTTTGGTTTGATTCTCATCCAGCGCTTTTGCAAATGATATCATCACTGTACCAAAAGCTGTACGGGGTTTTCCCTCCTGAAGACTTTTCAGTCTTCTCAGTAATATATTTTCTTTTACTCCCTGCAGTCTAGGAGAGGCACCCATACCTTCGCCATAGATTCCATGACAGCTGTGACAGGAGTTTTTCAGATAGAGTTGCTTCATTTCGCTGTTGGCAAGAGAAAAGAGTGATAAAGCAGTAAAGAGTATGAGTTTTTTCAAAGTGTGTCCTTTTTAAAATACCTGTTTCATTCTAACTAAAAAGCAGAATGAAAATAAAGTTCAGGTGTATCAATAGAGTATTCTGGCCAGATAAAGCCCCTGTGCAGGTGCCAGTCTGCTGGTATGCTTCTTTTCACAGTTGAGCTGTTCTTGCAGCTGAGTGATGCTCATTTTGTTTTGTGCACACAACATGGCAGCATCTACCATCATACGTACCTGAGAACGGAGAAAACCGTTGGCATGAAAATAGATAAAATGATAACCGTTTTTCTCTTTATAGTCTGTATGATAGATCTCTCGAACAGTGGTATGGGTCAGAGTACCTGTTTTATGGAAGAAATTGAAATCATGTTTCCCTTCATATGCTTTAAGTGCCTGAGTGAGCAACAGAGGATCGAAGTCCTGATAATAGGAAATATAATTTTGTTCAAATACGGAGGGTCTTACCGTTTTGAACACATAACGGTAGACTCTTTTTTTCGCGCTGAACCTTGCATGAAAATCATTTGAGACCGGAGTGATATGTTTAAAGAAGATATCTTTTAGTTTACGATTGAGTGTGTGTCTGAGTTTTTCCAGATCACTCCAGAAGTCCGGAAGATCAAAATGTATAACCTGTCCTGAGGCATGTACGCCTGCATCTGTTCTTCCGCTTCCTACGATTGAGCTATCTATCTGCAGAGATGCAAGCGCCTCTTCGATCGCACCTGTGATGGTCGCTCTTGTCCTGGTCTGCTTTTGAAAACCCTGATAGCGGTTCCCATCATAACTGATCACTGCTTTTACACGCATAGTAACTAGAAGAATTTGCTCACACGTTTTTTAAAGAGCCATTGACCCATGATCATGATAACGATGACAGAAGAGATGAGCATTGGAATTGTTCCCCATTTTTGCAATGTAGAGGCAATGGCATAGAAAAAGAGTGTACTGATGAAGATCACCAGAAATGAATGGTTGGCCTGGTATCGTGGGTTTATCATAGTAAAAGAAGCCACAAGATAGACTGAAAGCATAGGGATCATACTGATAAAAATAAAGAACAGCAGTTTATGCATGGTCTTACTGTTATGTGCTGCCTCCTGCCAATAGGAGAGGACACTTTTAAACTGAAATCCTTTCTTTTGTGAGGTATCAAAGATCTCAAGTGTCTTATATTCTGCCTGTTGGAGCTTTACCTTTGAATAGGTATATCCATATCCCTCGTTGAGAAGCAGAGAGGCTACATTTTCATTTCGGTTCATTTTTCCGCTCTGGGATGAGAAGAACTGTTCATTTGCTTTATCGGTACGGTTATAGATCACGATGTTTTGAAATGAATCCTCCGTTTTATCTTTGATGTATATGTAGTAATTTCCAAATTTCTGTCCCAGCTCACCTGGTACGATATTGAGTCTGGCATCATTTCTTTTCTCTTCCTTGAATGCTCTGTAGAACTGTTTACTAAGCGGCATTGCAAATAAAGAGATAGCCAACAGGAGCAGTGAAAAGAGAATACTGATCCATAACAGGCCTTTGAGTATCTTTTTGGATCGAAGTCCAAGTGCATAAAGTGCGATAAGCTCATTGCCCTGTGAAAGGCTGATCAAAAGATTGGCCAAAGCAGCGATAAAAGAGAGAGGAAGCGTATAAAATACGATCTCCGGAATGGAGTAGCTGTAAAGCAGCAGAAGCTCTGAAAAATTGATCTGTATCTTTGAGGTAAGGGCTGCAATCCTGACAAGGAACACCAAAGAGATGATAATGAAAAACGGCAGGAATATCGTCAAAAATGACTTCGTAAAGTTGGATGAGATATACCCTTTTACATTAACCATAGATGATCTTCTCCAAAAGTTGAGCTGCCTGTGTATCATAGAGATATACGATGAATGTGGCCATGGCTAAAAAAGGAACGAAAGGCACACCTTTTTCTCTCCAGATCAGTGCAGGGATCATGGCCAAAACCGCAGAGAGAAAGATCGCTACAAAAAAGTTTGGAAATCCAAGCAGTGCTCCCATCGTACCGGCAACGATCACATCTGCACCGCCCATAGCTTCCCTTTTTGCGATAAAGGAAGAGAGCAGACCTATAAGGTAGAGCCCACCTGCCGCAATGGCAGCATAGAGAAGTCCCATCAGAAAATCGGGCTGTACAAGAGCAAATATCAGTCCTGCAAAGTTGACATTGTCAGGTACGGCCATATATTCAAAGTCTATCATCACAAGGGCAAGAAGCGCAGCAAAAGATGCTGAAACAAAAGGCAGATACCAGACCAGTCCTAATTTCAGGTAAAGAAGCGTAAAGATGATACCTGTAAGCAGTTCAACGGTGGGGTATTGTACTGATATCTTCTCTTTGCAGAAATAACATTTACCTTGAAGTATCAGCCATGAAAATAGGGGAATGTTATGCCACCATTTTAAAGGGGTCTGGCAGCTTTGACATTTGGATGAAGGAAAGACAATGCTTTCGCCTTTAGGTATGCGGTAGATGACTACATTTAAAAATGAACCAATCATCGTACCGAAGATAAAGACTGCTGCAGCGATCCATAGAACTGTATTTTCTAACATTAAAGCCCTCCAAAACGTCGGTTACGCTGTTCATAACTTTCTATGATCTGGCGTAACTCATCACTTGTAAAATCCGGCCAAAGCGTTGGTGTGAAGTAGAGTTCGGCATAGCTCAACTGCCAGAGCAGGAAGTTGGAAACACGTTCTTCACCACTGGTACGAATCAGCAGGTCTATATCGCTGTAGGGAGTCTGCAGTGCTGAAGAGATATCTTCTTCGCTGATATGTTCTTTACCTTGTTCAATGAGTTGATTGACTGCGTGGGTTATCTCTGCCCGTCCCCCGTAGTTGAGTGCAAGAATTTGTGTCAGACTTGTGTTGTTCTTGGTCATCTCTTCGGTCTCTTTAATACGTTTTTGCAAAGATTTTGAAAACGAGCTGATGTCCCCTATCGCCATAAAACGGATGTCATGTTCCTGATAGGTTGCAAGTTCTTGCTTGAGATATTTATCCAGCATTTTCATGAGAAATTCGACTTCCAGTTTAGGACGTTTCCAGTTCTCTGTACTGAAAGCGTAGAATGTAGTGGTCTCCACTGTAGGATGTTTGGCACAACACATTGTGATCTGACGGATCGTTTCAGCGCCTTGTTCATGGCCTTTGGTGCGGCTAAGTCCACGTTTTTGCGCCCATCTTCCGTTGCCATCCATGATAATAGCAAGATGTTTCAGCACTGTTTTATCCATCGATCAGACCCTTTGATAGATCAATGATCTTTTTTGCAAGGGTGAGTTTATCTGTACGTCCCAATGCTACCTGCGTATCTTTGGTGATAAATGTGATCTCATTGTCACTTCCGCCAAAACTTTTCGCATCATCCAGAAGGTTATAGCAGACAGCATCTACACCTTTGTTTTCCAAAAGTGCTATCGCATTGTTGAGCCCTTCCTGGCTGTCCATTTCAGCTTTGAATCCCACGGCCTTGATCTTGCTTTTATCAATGGTACTGAGTATATCGGTTGTCTGTTCCAGTTCGATATTCCAGTGTGTGCCGACACTTGATTTCTTCACTTTTCCCTCTTTAGTGTTGGCAGGTTTGAAGTCTGCCACTGCAGCTACCATGAAAAGATAAGGCACAGGTTCAGTAGTTTGAGCCGTGACTGTAGCAATGCTTTCTTGCGTCGCTTTGAGGATATCCTCTGCGCAATTGGCATTTACTCTTTTGATCTGCATAGGAAGGTCATTGAAGCCCATGGTCGAGATATAGGTGACATTTGCCCCTTTAAGATAGAGTGCGAGGCTAAGCGCACTTGCCATCTTACCTGAAGAGAAGTTCGAGATGTAGCGTACTTCATCGATCTTCTCTCTGCTGCCGCCGCCTGTGACCAGTACTTCTCTGCCTTCCCAAAACACTTCTTTAAGCAGTGCTTTTGCTGCAGCGTAGAAGACTTCGACAGGTTCAGCCAGCGCACCGCTTCCTGTATCTCCGCATGCCAGAAGTTTTTCCTGCGGTTCAACAAAAGTATACCCCTTGGATCTGAGGTGATCCATGGAGTCATGTGTAGCGTGGTTAAGGAGCATATTGGTATTGGCCGCTGGGGCTATGATGATCTCTCTGGTATAGGCAAGAGCAGTTTGTGTGAGGATGTTGTCTGCGATCCCGCACTTTAACTTGTTGATCGTATTTGCTGTAGCCGGTGCGATCACAAAGATATCGCATTTTTTGCCGATATCGATATGGTTGAGTTCACTACTCCAGCTTTCAGTTGAGTCGGTCAGTACTTTGTTGCGCGTCAATGCTTCAAACGTGAGTGCTGATACAAAACGTTCTGCAGAAGAGGTCATGATGATGTGTACGTCAGCCCCTGCTTTGACAAAGAGTCTTGCGATATCACAAGCCTTATAGGCTGAGATGCTTCCCGTGACGCCAAGCAGAATGGTTTTTCCGTTCAGATCAATCTGCATTACTTCTCTCCGAAAAACTTATAGAAGAAGCCCTTGATGGTCTTCATCGGCGTACGTGAAAGTGCAAGGTCACCCTGGGCGACATCTTTAGTGATGGTACTTCCTGCAGCGATCATTACATCATCTTCTATGGTTACAGGTGCAACCAGCTGGGTATCTGAACCGACAAAGACATTTTTACCGATCTTGGTCTGGTACTTGTTTTTCCCGTCATAGTTACAGGTGATGGTCCCTGCACCGATATTGGTCCCTTCATCGATCTGTGCATCACCGAGGTAGGAAAGGTGTCCTGCCTTCACACCGTTAAGTGTAGATTTTTTTACTTCAACAAAGTTACCGATATGTGTGTTGATGAGCTTTGAATTGGGTCTTACTCTTCCCATAGGACCCACATCGGAATTTTCAATATGTGAATCTTCTATGACAGAGTGTGTTTTGATGTGCGAAGCAATGATATGGGAAGCTCCCTGGATACTTACGCCATTTTCAAGCACACACTCGCCCTCGAACGTTGCACGGCAGTCAATATAGATGGTCTGCGGCAGACGCATGATGACACCCTGTTTCATCCATTCATTACGGATACGTGTCTGCATGATCTCTTCTGCATGTGCCAGGTCAAGCTTGGAGTTGACGCCTTTGAACTCTTCTTCTTCAACAAACACAGGGTGTACAGTTCGTGCTTCTTCTACAGCCATTTTGACGATGTCTGTGAGATAGTACTCTGACTGCGCGTTATTGTTATCCAGTTTTGGAATGTAGCGTTCTAAAAGTTCAGTATTGACAGCATAGATCCCAGCATTGACACTTTGGGTAAGCAGTTGTGCCTCGTTACAGTCTTTTTGCTCTACGATCTCCTGAACATTATCATGCTCATCGATGATGACACGTCCGTAACCGCTTGGGTCATCAAGTTTGATCACAGACATGTTGATGTCGGCATTGCCTGAGGTGAGTGCTTCAAGAGAGGCTTTTGTAATGAGTGGCATATCTCCGTTGAGGATGAGCGTACGCGAATGTCTGGTCTTTACCCCTTTCATCGCTCCACCAGTACCTGGGAACTTTTGCGCATCTTGCATATGAAAGATGATGCCTTCGTAATTCTCTTCGATCTGTTTTTGTATCCGTTCAGCCTGATGATAGAGTACGATTGTGATGTCATCAGAGATCATTTGGGCAGCATCGATCGCATGAAAGAGCATAGGTTTACCTGAAATTTCATGAAGTACCTTTGGTGTAGTCGACTTCATTCTTGTACCTTGACCTGCTGCTAGGATGACAACACTTATAGACATTTTGAACCTTTTGGGTAGAATTACACAATTATATTATTATTGTGATTATATCCAATGCAAGTTAAAGGTATGAGATTTGAACTGTAAACATTTTGGAAGTTGTGGCTCTTGTGGACTCTATGAGACAGGTTATGAGGAGCAGTTGAAGCAAAAAGCGAAGAAGGTATCAGAACTTTTGGCCCCTTTTTACCAAGGAGAACTGGAAATGTTTGATTCTCCCACAGAGCATTACAGAGCAAGGGCAGAGTTTCGTATTTGGCACGAGGGTGAGGTATGTGACTATGCCATGGGAAATATGGAAAAAAACGGTGCCGTTTGCATAGAAGAGTGTCCAAAGGTCATTGAGCCGATCGAAAAGCGTATGTGGAGACTGCTTGAGAAGGTCAATGCCTCCAAAGAAGTTCTAAAAGAGCGTCTTTTTGCTGTAGAGTTCTTGGCGACAACGACGGATGAGTGTCTTATCACGATGCTTTATCATAAAAAATTGGATGAGAATTGGAGTGCAGAGGCAAAGAAGATCGAAGCAGAGCTTAACTGTAAGATCATGGGACGCAGCCGTAAACAAAAAGTGATCCTTTCAGATGAGTTTGTGACTGAAAAGTTAGATATCGATGGAAAAACATTTACCTATGTGCAGTATGAAAGCGGGTTTACACAGCCAAATCCTGCAGTGAACATTAAAATGATAGAGTGGGCCATCAAACAGGCGAAAAAAGTCGGATATGGCGATTTTCTTGAGAGTTACTGTGGATTGGGTAATTTTACACTGCCGCTATCAGGTTATTTTGAGAAGGTACTGGCAACAGAGATAAGCAAGCGCTCCATTCATGCTGCATTGCAGAATTGTGAACTTAATGGTATCGAGAATATTGCGTTTGCAAGATTGGCATCTGAAGAGATGACTGAAGC
>DATCTA010000178.1:0-9536 GCA_036568165.1 Sulfurovum sp. | reverse complement strand
ATGCGTGTAGGCAGTACCTCGATTGAGAACCATTATCTACGTGTTTCCTATGCCTACGCCTACACACAAGACAGTGAAGGTGAAGCCCTTGAATTCATACCGAGGCATCAATTCAAGATAGAAGACACATTCACTATCAATGCAAGTTGGAAAGCGTATCTTGGGTATCAGTATGTTGGCTCTCGCTATACGCAAAACTCTGCCACATACACTTCTGAAGAGGTGAAACTCTCTACCTATCATCTGCTTGATGCGCAAGTATCGTATAAAGTCTCAGATGCGATACATTGCAGGACCGGCATCAAGAATCTACTCGATGAAGCCTATGAGTGGAGATACGGATACCCTGCCGAAGGGCGCTCCTATTATCTCTCATTAGAGTGGAAACTCTAATCTTGTTTATAGTAGCGATCCTTCTCTTCATACATATTTTTATCCGCTACCCGTATAAGCTGATGAAAAGTCCTGCCGTCTACAGGGTAGCATGCCGTACCGATACTCATGGTAATCTCGCATGCTTCGCTGCCATGCATCACCGTGACAGGGAAAGCAGCCTTGATGGCCATGACTATCTGGGCAATTGTCTCACTATAGGCGATGTCTTCAAGGATCAAGACAAACTCATCGCCGCCATATCTGCATACGATATCATTGCGCCGCAGTAATGATTCAAGCCTTTTTGCGACTCTGCGCAACACTTCATCCCCAAAATCATGCCCAAATCTGTCATTATAGGTTTTAAACCCATTAATATCACACAAAAGAAGTGCCATTTTCTGCTGATGTCTTGTAGCCCTGTGCTCCGCCATCTCAAACCTGTCTTCCAAAAGAACACGGTTTGCCAAGCCGGTTAAAGAATCATGCATGGCCAAATGCTGGTAATGTTCGAGCATTCTTTTCTCTTCTACGATATTTTCCATAGTACATACGATATATTTTTCATCCTCGTATATCATCGTTTTGAGATGCTTTCTTACTAAAAGATCTTTTTCATTCTTGCTGCGTATATATATTTCAAGATTGTTTTCATCTTCTATGTGTGTCATTTTCTCCAAACAGAGTTCCTGCAGAGGTATCCTGTTTTTATTTGAATCAAAAAAGGAAATGGATTTTCCAAGAGAGTCTATCTCATTGTATCCTGTGAGTTGTTCAAAGGCGCAGTTTATATTGAGAATAATGCCTTTTTCATCTAAGATCAGCATGCCTATAGGATTCTGCATAAAAGCAAAAGCAGCCAATTCATCGCTTAGTTTCTTTTCTGTCACTGGCCATAAAACGTTTTCTGAACAGATATCATCTTCTTCAATACTCCTTTCCCATTCATTCAGATGAGTACTATAACGACAAAATGTCAGATTTTTGTCATTTTGTTTAAATTAAATATGACATGAATATGACACTTTTTATACTATACTACCGCTATGAACGTATTAATAATAGAAGATGACACACAGCTCAATACTGCCATTAGTGAATATTGCAAACTCAAATCATTCAATGCAACAAGTGTCAAAGATGGGCTCGATGCGATTGACAAAATAGACAATGAAAAATTTGATCTCTATATCATTGATATCAATATCCCTCATGTCAATGGCTTAGAGATACTCAAACACATCAGAAAGACAGATCTGAAGACACCGGTAATTATTATTACGGCTTCCTTGGAGATACAGAATTTCGCGAATGCCTTTGAAAATGGCTGCAGTGAATACATCAAAAAACCATTTCATTTAAAAGAGCTGGATATACGTATCATGAATCTGCTCTCCTTGCAAAGCACTGAAAAGATCATGCTGGGTGAGGATTTCTTTTATGACCCAAACAAAGAAGTGTTTGTACATAAGGGTAAATACATCCAATTAAGGTATAAAGAGAAACGATTTTGTGCCATACTCATGAAACATCCCAACACTATAGTTCCCAATAGCAGAATATATGATTATGTTTGGGAAGGTGAAGTGAAAGAATCCTATCCCTTAAGGCAGCTGCTGGTTGAACTGAGAAAAAAACTCCCTTTTGATATAATACATACAAAGATCAGAGAGGGGTATATGATTGAAACTCAAAAATAAACTGTATCTCACTCAATTTTTCATCATCATTACACTGGCTGTTTTTCTTTGGGTGGTCTACACCAATTTTAAAACACACAGCCTGAAAGATCTGGAAAAAGAGATTACTCAAGCTATAAATGTAAACAAAGTATTACTGAAATCTGCGTTACAAGACACATATAATACATTTGAACAGCAAAAAGATTTGATCACGCATATTCACCAAACAGCCATAAATGAATTTAAAAAAGACAAAAGTATCTCTTTAATTCAATTAAAAAATAAAATACGTTCAGATCTTCATCTTCAATATCATGATATAGACTTTTATCTTATCAACAAAGACTATGTGATCACCGATGCAACGTTTCAAAAAGATATCGGGCTTGATTTCAATAAAATTCCTCCTGGGAAAAGAGATTTGGACAAAGCATCAAAAGACAACCAGATACATATAGGTAAAAATGTTTCTATAGACTACATGGACTCTACATTCAAAATATATTCTGTATCGAAAGTAGATGATGATACTTATCTCGAAATGGCTTTGATAGATCTTATTGCTTATAATAATTTGTGTGACCGTATCAATGATATCACTAAGCATACACAAAACAAAATAAATCTTTTTCGTGTAAATGAAACAACTGCAAATGAAGAATACTATGAAGATATATTGAACACAAGATTCATTAGTAACAAAAAAGAGTGGAATGATGCATTAAAAAAATTTCCTTTAGAGAGTGAAACAGATAATCATATCATCTTGGCAAAACGACAAAATACCATTTTAAAAGACAATGAAGGCTTTAAGGAAAAGCTGGTAAATATTTATATCCCTTTACTCGGTAAAGAAAATGGCCCCTCTCTTGGCTATAATGATTTTGTGATGAAACTGACGATAAATATCAGTGAATATGTAACACAATGGCAAGAGAATGAAAAGATTTTCATAACGGTAGCATTTGTACTTATACTCTTAATGTCTCTTTTGTATTTTTTCATCAAATACAGTTTTTACGTTCCAGTCACTACCATAATACAGAAACTTGAAAATGAAGAGATGATAAATGATCCAATATTGATCAATAAAAAAGATGAGTTTGGCATCCTGACAGACAAATATAATGCCCTATATACAAAGCTTCAAGAGCAAATTGAAAATAACAAACTTCTTTTGAATGAAAACAAACAGTTCATTGCAGACCTGGTCCACCAAATCAGAACACCGCTCTCCGTTATCATGACCAATTCATCACTTATCGAGATGAAAACGGATCAGCAGGTATCATCCTATACCCAGCAGATAAATTCTGCGATAAATATGCTTTCCAACTCTTATGAAGACCTCGCCTATATTATCACACATGATACAATACAATACAAGCCAAAAGAGATTGACCTTACCAGATTTCTTCATGAAAGAATTGACTTTTTTGAAGTCATTGCCAATGCAAATGGCAAAACTATATCTACCGATATTGCCGATGATCTAAAAATAGTTATGAATGATACAGAGCTTGAAAGAATCATTGACAATAATCTCTCCAATGCGATCAAGCACAGCAATGACAAAAGTGAAATAAAGATCATCCTGGAAAAGATCAACTCAGATATCATCCTGCAATTTATCTCATCAGGGGAAAATATCAAAAATGTGGATAGGCTCTTTGATAAGAATTACTCAGAGGTTAACACTGCCAAACGAAGTTTAGGCTTGGGATTGCATATGGTAAAAAATATTTGTGACAAGAACAAAATATTCTATTCTGTACGTTCAGAAGAACATACAAATGTCTTTACCTATATCTTCAAGGTCGATTTTTAAAAAAGTATCTGCCTATACGAGACCTTGAGGTCTCGAAAGGAGATAGTGAAAATTAGAGCTTACACTCTCCAAGCTCAACTTCTCTATACTCCACATCCATCAGCTTACATGCACGTCTCATGATGCCTTCTTGTGTAAATCCGAATTTCTCAAAGAGCTGTTCTGCAGGTGCCGATGCGCCAAAGCTTTCCATACCCAGAACATCATCTGCATAGCGGTAATATTCCGTTCCTGTAGCTGCTTCGACTGCCAATACTTTCGTATTTGGATCAACAACTGCTGCTTTATATGCTGCATCCTGCTCATTGAAAAGGTCAAGACACGGCACAGAAACGACGTTTGCTTTGATCCCTAAAACTGCAAGGTGGCATGCCGCTTTGAGACATGGCATCAACTCTGAACCTGAAGCCATAAGCGTGAAGTTCGCATCTTTTCTTTTTTTGACGATGTAGGCACCTTTGCTTACTTCACCAAAATCTCTTTTTGGCTTCAGTGTTTCAAGTTTTTGACGGCTCAAGACAAAACCATGTGGCGCTTTTATATTGAGTGCTGTTCTCCATGCTTCCACGTTCTCTGTTGCATCTGCCGGTCTCCATACATAGAAGTTCGGCAAGGCTCTGAACTGAGACATATGCTCTATAGGCTCGTGTGTAGGACCGTCTTCCCCTACACCGATACTGTCATGTGTCCATACAAAGAAATTTTGGATCTTGGTCAATGCAGCGATACGTGCTGCAGGCTTAAGATAATCCGAGAATACAAAGAATGTAGCGTTGAACGGGATCGTTGTACCATACAATGCCATTGCATTGGTGATCGCAGCCATAGAGTGCTCACGGATACCAAAGTGAAGGTTTCTTCCTTTAGGGAAGTCTCCAAGGTCTTTGAGTTCAGTTTTATTTGACGGTGCAAGGTCTGCTGATCCGCCTATGAAACTTGGTACCGCAGTTGCTATGGCATTGAGTATCTTACCGTTTGAATCTCTGGTTGCCATCGCTTTTTCAGAAGAAAAATCAGGGAACTCGATCGCAGAGAGATCCGGGTTGAGCAATCTTGCCAATGCTTCGTTCTGCTCTATAAGCGGAGCCTCTTTTTGTCTGTGTATCCACTCTTTTTCTGCAAGTTCACCCTGCTCTAAGGCACATCTGAACCTAAGCAGTACATCTTCAGGGATGTGGAATGTTTCATTCGGGTCGAACCCTTCTTTTTCTTTTGCTTCAGCGATGATCGCGTCACCTAGAGGTGCACCATGTGTATGGTGAGACCCTTCCATCTCACCTGCACCCTTACCGATGATCGTATTTGCAATGATGATAGTAGGTTTAGTTGCACTTCTTACCTCATCCAATGCTTTTTCGATATCATCATAACAGTGTCCGTTGATCTTGATCACGTTCCAGTTCTGTGCTTCAAAACGCTTTTGAACATCCTCACTCCATGCTATACTGGTATCACCTTCGATCGTGATCTCATTGTTGTCGTAAATCACTACCAGGTCTTTTAACCCTAAGTGTCCTGCCAATGCACAAGCTTCATAACTTATACCCTCTTGCAAATCACCATCACCGCACAGACAATAGACCTTGTGGTCTATCAGTTCACATGTCTCAGAGTTTACCTGGTTAGCTGTATACGCCTGAGCCATCGCAAACCCGACTGCGTTTGCCACACCCTGTCCCAAAGGACCTGTAGTTATCTCTACACCCTCTGTGTGTCCATACTCTGGGTGTCCCGGTGTTTTGGAGTCAAGCTGACGGAAATTTTTCAGATCATCCAAAGATACATCATATCCCCAAAGATGCAAAAGCGAATAGATCATCGCCGAACCGTGACCGCCTGAAAAGACCAAACGGTCGCGGTTGAGCCACTTTGGATTTTTAGGGTTATGACTCAGTTTTTCACCCAAAACGACTGCGATATCTGCAAGCCCCATCGGTGCACCCGGGTGTCCTGAGTTTGCTTTTTGGACCATATCAGCCGCTAAAAACCTGATAGTGTTCGCCATCTTTTTTCGCATTTTGTTCTGTTCTGTCATTACCATAGTTATTCCTTTATTTGTGTCTATATAGGTATTTGTTCATCAAGGGTTGTAAAGCTGTTTGTAACTTCTCATCAAAGCATTCAAATCGTCTTTGCAAATCTTTTGCCAGAGTATCAGCCTCTTCAATGCTCTTCTCCAGTCCCAAAAGATTGACAAAGCTATTTTTATCGCTGTCATTTCCTGTCGTTTTCCCTGCCTCTTCCTCGCTCTGTGTCTCATCTATGATGTCATCTTGGATCTGGAAAAGCAGTCCAAGATCGATACCAAAATCATAGAGTGCATCCTGAGCCTTTTTGTCAAGTCCGACGATAACGGCTCCCATCTGCATAGATACTGCGATCAGTTTTGCTGTTTTGTTTTTATGAAGTGTCTTTACCTGTTCAAGATCAAGAGGCTTATTCTCAAAATAGCAGTCTATAGCCTGCCCAAGAACCATGCCCCGTCCCCCGCCGTCACGTGCGAGAAGTTCAACCAGTTTTATCTTGATATCCTCACGCAGCGGTGCTTTGGCGATGAGATAGAACGCATCGGTGTTCAATGCATCTCCTGCGAGTATCGCAGTCACCTCATCAAAACGTTTATGAAGTGTCGCATGTCCGCGACGAAGGTCTGCGTTATCCATGGCTGGAAGGTCATCGTGTATCAAAGAGTAGGTATGGAACATTTCAAGTGCAAGTGCCACAGGCAAGGCACCGTTATACAGCAGCGGCTCATAGGCATCAACGATATTTAAAAGCAGCATCGGACGAAAACGTTTTCCCCCAGCGGTAAGCATCGCTCCCAGTGCTTCTTCATACACTGGATGGAAACTCGGTACTTTCGGCAGGTTTTCAGTAAGATATGTTTCAAATCTTTGCATTATGCTCTTTCTTCTACTCCGGCAGAGTGATTTAACCAAACGTTTTCACTTGCAAAACATGATAAGGTTTAATTGCAGAATTATATCGAATTAGGATAAAATGTCACTATGCAAAAAGAAACTGTAATGACACTCATCACATGGACGAAAAGAGCGCTCGGGCTTATCGCCTTTTTACTCTGGGGGTATGTGATCTTCACAATTTCCAATTCCCCTGCTCCTTTCATGGAACAGGTTCCCTACTGCATGGTCAGTACCATGCTCATCTTTGGTGTGTTAACTGGTGTATATAAAGGATTGGATCATTGGAGTCTTCAACAAAAGGATCATTGAAGATTGCACTTCTTGGCGATTTTTTCCAGTTGTTGTTCTAAAGTGAGGTTCTCGACATCTATGATCACATCGGCCACTTTTTTATAGGCTTTCTCACGCTCCTCATAGAGTTTTCTGGCCTTTTTTTCTTGTGAAAAAAGAGGTCGTTTTGCCAATTTGTTTTTAGAATTTTTCGCTGTTTTCAAACGCTTCAGTATCCAGTCAAAGGAAGCATCAAGAAGCACTACTGTACCCAGCTTTTTAAGGTTTTCTACTTTGTAAAACCCGCCGCCGCAGGAGATCATGGTACCTGTGACACAATTTTCTATCCAGTTGGCAGTTTCTTGTTCCTGTGCTCTAAAATAGGCTTCGCCTTTTTTCGCAAAGATCGTTTTGACCTCTTTGTTTTCTTTGGATTCAATCAGATCATCCGTATCAATGATATAGGTACCGTATTTTTTGCTAAATGCACGTGCCGTCGTACCTTTCCCTACACCCATGAAGCCGATAAGAATAATATTATTTTTCAAAGCTCATACCATATTGTAACGGTCTATGATCTTTGATAGACGTTTACGCAGATTCTTTAATGCATCAACAGCATTTTCACCTTCAGCAACAAGAGACTCGAACTCATCAAACTGGATCTTGGCAACCCAGCCGATCTTTGTATGTTTTTTGATCCCTACAAAACGCACTTCGCCGAAATGTTCTTTTGCCATTTTATAGATACGGTCGATTCTCTCATCTATGGTTTTTGCCTCTTTGTTGCTCATTGCCATCCTTTTTAATGAAATAGGTCCCGAAAAAGATTACTTTTTCTAATAAGACCTTAACTTTGGCTATAATTATAACATAGTCAAAGGAACAAATATATTACAAAAGGATTCGAAGATGGCAAACATACTTATCACAGGTGTGAGTTCAGGAT
Organism: Sulfurovum sp.; assembly: GCA_036568165.1. Classification (GTDB taxonomy): domain Bacteria; phylum Campylobacterota; class Campylobacteria; order Campylobacterales; family Sulfurovaceae; genus Sulfurovum. Next base: position 1,508 of record DATCTA010000178.1, on the reverse strand, counting down.
TGGGTGAGGCACTCGCAAAAGCGTACTTGGAAAATGGAGACACTGTCTATGCGATAGGCAAAACAATGCCGCATATGCTTGATAAAAACCCCCATTTTTTCTTTTTTCCCTATGATCTGAGTGATACATTTTTGATCCAGTCCACACTTAAAGAGTTCCTTCAACACCGCTCATTTGACATCGTGATCCTCAATGCCGGTCTGTTGGGTGAGATTCAACCACTCTATCAAACAGATCTGGCTGATCTTAAAGATGTCATGGAGGTCAATGTATGGGCCAACAAAGAGCTTATAGATACACTTCATGCAAATGCGCAAGTCAAACAGATCGTAGGCATAAGTTCCGGTGCTGCTGTCAATGGTTCAGAAGGCTGGGGTGCTTACTCGATCTCAAAAGCGGGTCTCAATATGCTGTTGAAGGTCTATGCCAAAGAGTTGCCCGAGATCCATTTTACAGCACTTGCCCCTGGCGTGATAAATACCCCTATGGTACAGCACATCATAGAAAATGTGGATGATAAGCTCTATCCTTCGGCCAAACGTCTCAAGGAAGCAGAGATACGCGAACCCCAAAAGGCAGCCAAACTTCTTATCGATACCTTCCCTAAACTCTTTTCCTATGAAAGCGGAAGTTTTTTAGATGTAAGAACGATGGATTAGAGGAAGATCAGCCTGTGATCTGTGCGATATAAAGATAGAGTAAAACAACGACTAAAGAAGCCGTTGCCATCATCCATATAAAAGCAAGAAGCATTTTGCCTGCATTGAACATTTGTCTGTATTTGTAAAGCAATATAGGAAACACTACCATTGCGACGATCACAGGCAGATACATAAGATGACTCATGCCATACTTTTCAATCGCAAGCCCTACCGCTACAAAAGAGGTATAGACAATGATATAGACCATCACAAGCACTACCATCTGCACAAGCATAAAAAGAATTCTGGCGCCTGCTTTGTTTTTTTCATCGTCGTATCGTTGCATCTTATTCCTTATATTTGATCAGTCAAAATTATAACATACCCATCTCTACTAGCAGTATATGCGCTTTATCAATACCCCTGATAATGATATCTTCACCAATAACTTCTGCGGCATCGCCAGGGCTGAACAAGATGCCATTTATCTGGGCAGTTCCCTCCATCACTTTCACATAAAGTTGTCTTGTCTCTCCTACTTCAAACCCTATCTCATGGGTATCATCAAGTTCGCAGGCATACATAGATGCATCCTGGTAGATGTAGATAGAAGCATCACTACCTTCAGGGCCTACCAAATGAAGCCATTTGTTCTTACGTTCTTCAATGTTAAATTTTTTTGAACCATACTGGGGTTCCAGGTTCTTGGCATGAGGGATGATCCATGTTTGGATCAGATGGACCACTTCATCTGCATCATTTGTTTCAGAATGGGTGATGCCGGTTCCAGCAGATAGATATTGGATGGCACCTCTTCCCAGACTCTCTTTGTTACCCATTGAGTCTGTATGTGTAAGCTGACCATCG
>DATCTA010000177.1:0-3553 GCA_036568165.1 Sulfurovum sp. | reverse complement strand
TTACTAGAAGATTTTCTTGTATCTGCTGCATAACTTGATACTGTTAAAAAGACGATCCCAATAACCAATAATAATAATTTAAAATATCTATTCACATTTCCCCCAATTTTATATCTACTATCTATCGCTATAGATATATAGATGTTTTTTACGAGCTAATCATAACTTGATATCTTAAATTATAGCCTAATCTACTTCCTTAAAAGATTATTAATGATAAAAAAATGGATGGATTGATAAATTATATATTGTGTTTGGTTTGTATACTAGAAGTATGAATAATGAAGAGACAAAGAAAGTCTGAAATTTCTGCATCTATGTCTTATGATCTCCATATAAACAATAAAATGATCAGCACTGTCTGAATGGATGCAATGATCTGCCAGAACAAAACCGGGTTTCTCTCGAGCAGTGGAGGTCTTGACTTTTTAAGATACTTAGGATTTGGATGACGTAGATCATAGGTAAATTCTGACAGTTCACTGTACCTTTTGTGTGGATCAGGATGTACTGCTTTACGTACTGTTTCATCAAGCCATAAAGGTATATCACTATTTTCTGTGTATAGAGATCTGTATTTGAGCTTTCGTTGTGCACCTTTTGTATTTGCCTTTGCGACATGTATACCGTAGGGAAGCTTGCCTGAAAGCATCTGATATACAATAACACCCAAAGAGAAGAGATCAGATTTATACGTGCCTACATCCCCAAGAAAATACTCAGGTGCAGAATAGGTCATCGTTCCCAAAATCTCCCCTTGATCCATGAAGGTATTGATTTCAGTAATACCTGCAACCCTTACGGCACCCAGATCGATGATCTTGACACTGCCTGTTTTATCGATCATGATATTGGCTGGTCTAAGATCCTGATGGATCATCTCCTGTCTATGAAATGCAAGCAGTCCTCTGGCAACCTGGTCTACAATATTTCTAACCTCTTCCAGTGACGGGCTTGGATTATCGATCATCCACTGTTCTAGTGTTTGGCCTTCAACATATTCCATTACGGTATAAAGATAATTACGTTCTTTATCCTGAGCATATGCTTTTAATACATGCTGATTATTAATACGTCTGGCTATCCACTCTTCAAGTAAAAAACGCTCAAGATATGCTTTATCTTCTTTATGTTCGGTTGAGGGTATTTTAATAACTGCTGATTCTCCCGTATCATTGTCTTTGGCAAGATAGACGTGGCTTCGGCTGCTTTTACTGAGCTCTCTAATGATCGTATAACCGTCAAACTGCATTCTTGCCTCTAGTATAGGAGGTAATTGCTTTAACGGTAAATTCAGCTGCATCTCTTGAGGATTTATTTCAGGAAGTGCATCTATCTTGACGATCTGCATGGTAAGGTTGTCATCACTTCCACTTTCATATGCCTTTTGAACTATATCTTTTGCTTTTTCATCAAATGTTGCATCATCTGACATAAGTCTCTCGATCATCCAATCATAATCTGTGAATTCATATACACCATCTGTCATAAACAAAAAAATATCACCCTCTTTGACATCCAATGTTTCATAGTCGATACGTACATCTACATCAATACCCAGTGCTCTGGCAAGATAACTTTTTTCCTTGGAGATCCATGTCCTGTGGTCTTCTGTAAGCTGTTCAAGTATACCCTCTCTAAGCCTGTAGATACGGATGTCGCCGATGTGAAAAATATATGCAGTTGTTGACTTGATCACCATTGCGCTGAATGTGCAGACATATCCCCTGTCTTTTTCAAGATGATAAAGGTTTTGCCTGTTTTGTGCATAGATCCATGAGTTTGTGGCCTGGATAACTCTTTGGGCAGATTTTTTTACCGTCCATGCCTCTGAGGTACTAAAATAATCCTCCAAAAAGTAAGACACAGAAACTTTGCTTGCCTCCTGACTTATTTTGGAACTGCTTATCCCGTCTGCCATCGCAATAGCAACGCCTTTGGTTGTAAGCAATGGTTCCGAAGGTACACGAACATCATGAAAATCCTGATTGATCTCTTTACGACCTTTCGTTGTAAATTGTCCAAGAGAAAGCTGTAGCTGTGACATATATATCCTTCAATGCTTTGAAGTAAAGCCTGAGCCGATCTTTTTTTGGTCAGACTTTAATTAAAAACATAATGAATTACCATGATTTGTAAGGTAAAAACTTTCCGTTCATAGTAATAACCACACGATCACCTTTAGGGTCTTCTTCTTTCCCGATATCCAATGAAAAATCAATAGCACTCATGATCCCATCACCAAACTTCTCATGTACTACCTCTTTAATGGTCTCACCATAAACACCTACAACTTCATAAAGTCTATAGATCAACGGATCTGTTGGAACTGTCTGATCCCATTTTTTGTTTGGGAACTCCTGTAATGCTGCAACAACTTCACCGGTCAGTCCGAGTATTTCACACAGTTTTTGGGCATACTCTTCTTTCAAACTGTTCATACCCAAAGCTGCTGAAGTCAAAAATACGGGTGACATTCCTACTTTTTCTGCTAACTCCTCCCAACTTATACCGATTTGCTTCTTTGCCGCTATTATCTCTTCTGTCATCTCAATTTTCTTCATTATTTCTCCTTTATTCTACCCAGTTTTGACTGGGCAGTATCTGTTTATGATTTATTCAAATTTCTCACAGCTGATGTTTTTGCATGTGTAAAGTAGATCGGCAGACCAACAAAGACCAAACCACCTACCAAGTTACCTAAAGCAACCGGAAGCTCATTCCATACAAGATAGTCAACAACGGTAAAATCACCACCCATGATCAAAGAGAATGGAAAAAGGAACATATTAACGATAGAGTGTTCAAAGCCCATAAAGAAGAACAGCATTACCGGCATCCACATTGCCAACCATTTTCCACTTACACTTGTAGAGATCATCGCACCAACAACACCCATTGATACCATCCAGTTACACAGCATACCTCTGATAAACACGGTCAACCATCCATCAGTACCATGAGCTGCATACCCCAATGTTCTCGCTTCACCGATACCGGCAACTTTAGCTGCTATCGCACCACCATCAGTATTGAATCCATAGGTGAAGATAAATGCCATCATCACTGCAACTGTAAACGCACCTAAAAAGTTGCCCAATGCAACCAATCCCCAGTTTCTCATCATCTGTCCAAATGTTACACCCGGTCTTTTATCGATCCATGCTAAAGGAACTAGTGTAAATACACCTGTAAGAAGGTCGAATTTCATCAAATAGAGCATAATGAAACCAATTGGGAACAATAATGCACCTACAAGTGGTGAACCTGTTTGTGTTGCAACAGTAATTGCAAAAACTGCAGCCAATGCCAAAATGGCACCAGCCATATACGCTCGGATAATCGTGTCTTTTGTAGACATGTAAACTTTTTGCTCCCCTGAGTCAACCAACTTGGTAGCAAATTCTGACGGGTCAATATACGCCATGTGTAACTCCTTGTATTTTTTTGTTCAGTTTTTAAATAAAACTTATGACTATTATAACAAGGAGATTTTCAAAAAAATGAAATGACTGTTTATTTTTTAATCAATTTTAAATATATTTATTAATCA
>DATCTA010000176.1:0-16355 GCA_036568165.1 Sulfurovum sp. | reverse complement strand
CTGTCATTTTTTGTAGGAAGATTTGCAAAGGTACGAACAGATGAATTTAAAAACTGGTCTTTACTGGATGCCGCCGGTACAATACCTTCATTAAAATCTACGACAATCACACCTTCAAAATCTACTCCCCTGGTCTCTAGTACACCCATGACAGTGATCATCCCGCCTCTTACGTCATCAATAGTGATCTTGGAAAGTGCTTTGAGCCATAAAAAAAGCCACTCTTTCAGACTCAGATTTTGACCTGCAAAAATCTTCAAAAAGTGCAAATACTTTTCATACACACGTTCATTGCTTTTTTCTTTCTTCTCACCATCATTCAAAGAGAAATCCACTAATCCCACACTATCCATTAACGTAAAAAATGTTTCGATGGAAGAACGTTCCGATGGAGATATCTTTTCACTCTTTGAAAGATCAAATCCATATCGATCCAAGATCACTCTGTATTCAGGTTCAAATCGCTGCCAGTATCTATAGAGCGCATCAAGTGTTTTATAGTTCTCTTCGTTGGCATAATCATACCCCATCGCAAAGTTAAGATTATTGTGTGCATCAAAAAGTTCGAAATGCTCTTTGAAACTCTCATCGGGCAAAATCAGCGCAATCTTCTCCGGACTTATCCCCGAACGTACCATCTTTTCAATCTGGGCAAAAGCCACTGCGATCTGCTCCTGACGCTCTTCCACAGAAAATACACGTGCATCTATCTTCGTTTCATTGCTTTGGGAAGCAATGATTTTTTTTGCTGTTAGATCAAAGCTCACATGCGATTCATTAGGTAGAACAATTCCTAATGCTTCAAAACGCTCCTGCATCTTCAGGTTGAACTTACTGGTTGTATAGTGGATGATAACGTTTGTGCTCTGAGCGACCTTTTCGAGCAGCTCCAACTCAAAATGACTTAAATACCCTTCAAGATAGATCTCTATACACTCATAACTTTGTAAAAATCCCTCATTGAGTCTATAGCTGCCAGGGATGAAGGCTTTGTCTGTAAAGCCTTTTGCCTCTAAAAGTGCCCGGTAATTCTCAAAAAGCTGTTCGAGTATCGCAAGATGTGTTTCAAACTCAGCATAAGCATCTGCCTGTGCCAAAGTATCAAAGCCTATCTTCTCAGCAGCCAACTCTTCAAAAAATTTGAATATGGCATCGCTTTTGGTAAAGAAACGTACGAGTTCAAGGTTGAGTTTCAGTGTCTCAAAAGCACTAAATTGTGCTGCTTCACGCAAGAGCAATATGCGCTGCAACGCATCGATCTGTACAGCGTTTTCAAGCAATATCGTACGTTGTTCAAACTCATCTATACGCATCAATGTAGGCAAAAAACCATCTGATTCCTTAAGCTTGGCGCTTACTGTTCTTAATGCTCGTGATGTTGGATAGATATGGAGTTGATTCATGATATGTAGTATAGCATAGTGTAGAAGATAAATAAGAAAAATCTGTCAATATGACAGACTATAACAAAGACAAGGCATTGCCTTGTCTGTTAAATGTACTAAGGTTTAAGGTAAGCAGCTGTTTCAGCGTAGCCGATCGTCTCGCCCACTACTGCTCTAAGTTGCAGTGTATACCTTCCGGCTTTAGTGATATTAACATCTTTTACATGATAGCTGCCATTCTCAAAAGGTACCTCCGCAAAGAGTTGATCTTGACCTCTACTGTGTGGCTGTGTTAGCAAAAATGTCACATTTGCATCTGACACACTTGTACCATCCTTTTTGACTACTTTGTAGGTAAAAGAGTTCAACCCTTGAGAGAGTTTTACAGCATTCGGCTGAGGAATATTGCTATTGACATTGTCCGTCATTACCATCGTTTCAACATTGATGATCTGAATCTCATACAACTTATCAAATGCTGTTTTTCTTTTCATGATCTCATTGATATGCATATCTGCCATCTGATATTTAAGCATATACTGATTTGACTCCTGTACAGGGACAGATGAAGCTGACTTTACAGTCCAATAGGCCAAAGAAAGTCCGATAAAAAGAAACCCCAGTATCATATGCGGCCAATAAGTTTTTTTGTTATTCTCTGCCATTTTTTATCCTCATATATAGTGGTCTAAGTGCATATATCCAAAGTACCAGTATGGCACCCAAATAAATAATAACCCTTAATACCCAAACTATCGTTTGTGTTTCGTTTGGAATTGTTGTGGTCATTTTAACCGATTTTGCCTTAGCTATATTATCTGCCAGCTCAGAAAAAGCCTGTAAAACACCAATATTATGTTTATCTTCATCTGTATTGCTGTCTTTTACTGAAACCACATTTACAGCAGCATCTCTTACTCTATTGTAATCATACAAACTTCGAATCTCCTCAGAAGAAGGGATCAATCCTACTCTTCCCTTCATCTCTATCTCATCCGTAATCTTTGCTTGTGATGCAAATATAAACAGTACATAAGGCTTGCTCATCTCCTTCTCATACTTCTTGCTATACTCTACAAAATTAAAGCCAACAGGAAAGTGTTCATTCGTTGCTATCACGTATCCATTGATACCCGTTTTTTCAAACAGTTCATCACCCATTTCATTGATGAGTTTGGAAGCTTCAAGTTTTAGAATGTCGTCTTTAAGAATATGTGTAGCGTTCAGAAGAAGTGGAAGACTCAAAGCAAGCAAGGTTGCCCTTACTAGTGCTTTGATCATGTTTTATCCTACGTACAAAAGGTTACCGCTGAATGACAAATATACTGCGGCACACGCTGCAAATGCCATACATGCAATAAGTACTTTATCCATATATTTAATCATTATTTATCCTTTTTTGGTGCTTGGAATGCATATTGCTTATTATTTACATCTATCTGCTTGAGGTTATTGATGTCTCTGATAGCAGTTGGATCATAAGGTGTTTCTGCTGCATGTCTTTGAGTAACAATCGATGCAAGCTGTAAAACAACAAGAATTACAATTAACCCAACGATAGAGATCAAGATCCCAAATATCCCATGAAGACCAAATACGCTTCGTTTTGTATTTTCTGCCATAGTTTACTCCTTAGTTTGACAATGACTGGATATATACAGTCAAAGCTTTCTCTTGTACTGGCGTGATCATTGTTGTAAATGATGGCATTTTTCCAATAATACCTTTCTTACCATGCTTGAGTGTATTGCTCACTACGGCAGCATCATAATCAACTAGGCTTGGTGCCATACCACCATTACCTTTACCATCTGTTCCATGACATGAACTACAAGCAGCAAATGATACAGGCTGCTCACCTTTCATTCCACCAGCTACATATGCAGCGATCTCTTCAGCCTGTGCACCTTGTGCAAGACCTGGAGGCATCATACCCATAGGATACCCTAACTGGTTTGAACCGTTATTGATCACATCCAGAACCTGTTCTTTAGTCATTCTTGACGTAAAGTCCTGTGCCTTACCAGATAGACCGTCTCCCGTCGTACCATGACACTGAGAACACTGAACCAGATAGATAGACTCACCCATCTCTTTAAGTGTCGCCTCATCTGCATTTTTGTGCGTCTCTTCAAACTTTTTATTGTATTTTTTAACCTCTTCGTTATACTCACCGATCGAGCTGTATGCATTTACAGGATACCCTATAAGACCATACCACATAGACCAAAGGAAAAGTGCCAAGAACGTATAAGCCCAACCTGAAGGCAATTCATTTTTATACTCACCGATCCCATCCCAGTTCTCTTCTGCAAGTTCACCACTTGCAGTGTCTGATTTGATCTGATTGACATACTTAACCGCAACAGCTGCTGTGATAGTTGCAACCGCAATGGCACCCCCCATTGTGATCGCAGTCATATCATCAGCAAGAACATTCATATCCAAGCTGTTTACCACTGCAATCGTTGCAATAATTAACAACGCTGCAAATCCCAACGCTTTTATCATTAATGCATTCATTTATTCTCCTCTTTATATTCTCTTTGTGAAGCTGGTTTATCTTCTACAGGCTTACTTGAGACTTCATCATCAAGTGCAATGTTCCCGTATTTTTCAAAATCACGCTCACCTTTTTTTTCACTTCTGTACAGGTGTATGATGTAACCATACAACATCACTACCAAAAAAATGGTCATAAAGAAACTGGCATAGCCTTGAATATCTCTAATGTCCATTTTATCTCGCCTACTTCAAGCTGTTAAGGTAAGCAATAAGTGCTACGATCTCAGGTACTTCACCCCTCGCAACTGCCTCTTTAACATCTTTGTTTTTCATATCATCAGCGATAGCTTTTGCATCTGCAAGAACTTTTGGCTTGTGTGCTTCCCATGCAGCTCTAGTTCTTTTAAACTCTGGACCATATGGTGTATGAAATGCATTTTTAACTGTAACCGCTTCTGCATACGCAGTTTCGATATCAGCGAGATTTGTAAACTGGTGTTTATATGCCGGCATGATAGACCCTGGTACGATCTCAGCAGGATTCAACATGTGGTTCTCATGCCAATCTGTTGTTCTGTAGTTTCCTACACGGTGAAGATCCGGACCTGTTCTCTTTGAACCCCAAAGGAACGGTCTGTCATACGCATACTCACCAGAAAGTGAGTAATCACCGTAACGGTCAGTCTCAGACTTGAACGGACGGATCAACTGAGAGTGACATGAGTGACAGTTGTCTTTAATATAAACATTTTTACCCGCAAGCTCAAGAACTGTACGAGGTTTTGTATCAACTGTTGGCTTTGCAGCTAATGAGAAGTTTGGAACGATCTCAATAAGTCCCGCAAAAGCAATTACGATCGAAATTGCCGCAGCAAAGAAGAATGGGTTTCTTTCTAACCAATTAAACATAATAACCTACCTCCCTTATGCCATAGGCGTTCTAAACTGTGGTTCTTCAGTAATCTCTCTAGAAGAAGTCATCGTTTTGATCATGTTGTAAGCAAACATAATGAATCCAGTTAGGTACATTACACCCGCAACTGTTCTGATCACATAATAAGGATGCAATACATTTACTGTGTCAATAAAACTGTACATCAAGTTACCATACTCATCAACCGCTCTCCACATCATACCTTGCGTAATACCCGCGATCCATAGAGATGTAAAGTAAAGAACAACCGCTGTTGTTTGAAGCCAGAACTGAGTCTCCATAAGCTTTTTAGAGTAGATCTCTCTTTTGAACATACGTGGAGCCATATGGAACAATGCAGCCATGATCATAAATACAACCCAACCAAGTACACCATCATGTACGTGTCCAGGGATCCAGTCTGTAAAGTGCGCGATCGCATTTACTGATTTGATCGATTGAATCGGACCTTCAATTGTTGACAACATATAGAATGTCGAAGCAAGTACCATGAATTTGATCAGTGGATTTTCTGTTAACTGATTCCACTCACCCTTCATTGTAAGAAGCATGTTGATCGCTGAACCCCATGATGGCAAGATAAGTACTACTGAGAATGCTGAACCCATTGTCTGCATCCAATCTGGAACTGTTGACCATAAAAGGTGGTGAGAACCTGCCCAAAGGTATACGAACATCAATCCCCAGAAAGAGAGTAGAGAAAGCTTATATGAATAAACAGCTTGTCCAGACTCTTTTGGAAGGAAGTAATAGATCATACCGATAATAGGTACTGTAAACCCGAATGCAACCGCATTGTGTCCATACCACCATTGTACTAGAGCATCATTTGTTCCAGAGTACATAGATACTGAGTGAGTGATAGAACCTAATCCTTCAGTCATGAAGTAAGTAGGAAGAGCCATGTTGTTAAATAGATACAACATAGAAACACCTAGGAAACAAGCAAGATAATACCATACAGAGATATAAAGCGCTTTCTCTCTTCTAATTCCTATAAGTCCCATCATAGAAAGTCCCCATAGAACCCAGATCACTACGATCGCGATATCGATGAACCACTCAAACTGAGCATACTCTTTACCTGAAGAGATACCTAATAGTAGCGTGATCGTTGCAAGTAGCGCTCCGAAGAAGTAAAGCCAGAAGTGAATCTTACTCACAACCATGATGAATTTAGATTCAGCCATAGAAACTTTAAGTACCCTTTGCCCTACATAATACCATGTAGCAAAAATAGCACTTACCGTAAATCCAAATACTACTACGTTTGTGTGAATCGGTCTTAGTCTTGAGAATGTCCCATACTCACCTAGTAGATAGTTTAATTCCGGAAATGCCATCTGTGCGGCAATGATTGTACCGACTAACATTCCAAGAAATCCAAACAAAATTGTTGTATAAGTAAACAATTTTGCTATAGAATAATCATATTCCAATGCTGCGTTTGATTGCATGCATACCCCCTTGTATAAATTCTATGTTGTAGAAATTACAACACTCAATAATAATTATAATATTTTTTGATTATGAGTGCACTTAAAAAATTATTCAACACTTTTATTTGGGGAGAAAGGTTACATTTTACGTTATAAAGGGGGTTAGAAAAGGATTAAAGGAGTAATTTTATCCTAATTTTATTATCAAATTTATTGATTTTTCTAGGAGTTTATTACTCCTAGTTATACTTATTTTAAAGAACATATTTACTGAAACCAGCTCTTGATAGTAGCCCAGAACCCGGTCTCAATACCTTTGTCTTCATTGTCTAACTCCATATATCTTTTACATGAGGTTTTTCGTCCGGCATCACAGCCTTTTTTATAATATTCTTTCTCTTTTGCTCTGTTCTTCTCAACACCAAAACCGCCACGATACATAATAGCGATATTAAAACATGCATCACCGCTTCCTAATGCACAGGCTTTATCAAAGAACTCTCTTGATTTTACATCATCAGGCCTTACGTCATGTCCGTCACGATATATCATACCCATATATTCACATGCAGATCTTACACCACGGTTACATGCGGGTTCAAGGTATACCATTGCCATCTCATAATGCTTATCTTTATAATAGTTTTCACCAATGACATCACAGGCTCTGCCCTCACCCTCACGACAAGCCCTTTGCATGTAGCTCAATCCCTCTTCTCTAAAGTCCTGAACCTTTGCATTGTCCCCAGTAACCAAAGGCAAACCATAAAAATAGCATGCTGTTGCGTTGCCTTCTTTACAATCTTTCTTAAATTGATCAGCAGTCGATGCAAATAGTGATGCAAGCGGAAGTATAAATAAAATAATAATTTTGTAAAACATTCTTACTTTCCTTCTCTTTTCATTTTATCTCTTTTGATGGACTTAACAAGGATACTGTTCTCTTGCTCCATCTGTTCAAAAGCGTCATCCAGTCTTTTCTTTAAAGCATCACCTTCAAGCCCTTCTTTTAAAGCTGATTCATAATGCTTCTTAAAATCAACATATGGCGTTACTCCTGATGAAATGATCATTTTGAAATCTATCGTAGGAAAATATTTCTCCCAAGAACCTGTCGCTGTCTTGACAACACTTCTATTGTTAAAATAAGATCCTATCGCTACTATTTGCATAGCAACAACGAGTAATATGATATAAAAGACAATAGCCTGTGCTATACCAAGCTCTTTAAATACTGTAGGATTAAAAATCGCCGCATACATTGCAAAGGGTAAAATTATAAATGCGACAATGATCCACTTATTGCTTAAACCTCCAAAAACCGCATTATCATATATGAGTCTTTTCTTTAGCTTGTGATCTTTTTCTCTGAAGACACTCGCAACGATGGTTTTGAGTTCATAATGTTTTTCCTGCATAAAGCCATTCCTTGAATTATAACTATAAAAGTGTAGTAGGTTTTTATAAACTGGAGATTAATAGCAGAATGATCTGCTATTAAATATGGTGTTTAATGTATTCGTCGATACTAAGTAGAACGATGATACCCAAGAAAGCTGCATTAATCTTCCAGAAGATCGCACGTGCATCTTGAAGCTTGAACTCTTTTTTAAGCAGTTTCATAGAGGTAAAAAATGCCCAGATACCCAATGCAGCAGACAGTGCAATTGTAACAGTTGAGTATACTTCAAATGTATAGACCAGGAAGATACCTGCATGCAATGTCAACATAAGCCATACAAACGTAAGCCTTTGCAGTGTACCCTCACCAAAAAGCTTCATGACCGTAGGGTAGCCACCATCTTTATAGTCACCATGGAAAAGCATCACAAGCAGCCAAAAATGCGGCACTTGCCAGATAAAGTAGTACACGGCCAACGCAATGAACTCTAGTTCAAACAGTGTATGCCCTGCTACCAACCATCCTATTGCTGGGGGGATAACCCCTAGGATCGCACCTGGTACAACAGCCAGTGCAGACCTCTTTTTAAGAGGAGTATACATCAGGTTATACCATATAAATGCGAATCCAAAAAAATTGATACCCGTAAGACCTAAAAGTGAATAGATCAGGCCTAATGACAAAAGGATAAGAACAACTGCTATGATCGTACCCGTACGAGGTGACATACGCCCGGCTGCTATAGGACGATGCTTTGTTCTTTCCATCTTGGAATCTTCTCTATATTCTTGAACTTGATTAAGTGTGGAAACTCCCATAGCTACGAGAAGTACAGAGAAGGTAGCAAGAAACATATCTAAACCAATCTCCCCCTTTGCCATGATGTAGGCAAAGAGTGCGGAAAGACTCACCGCAAAAGAGAGTACGAACTTGGTAACGCTAAAAAAATCTTTTATCATTTATTGTTTTCAAGATATTCAGCAATGATTGCAATATCTTCTTCTTTCATATCAGGGTACGCTGGCATTCTACCGATCATACCTTCTTTACCGTGTTTGAATACCTGACTCATAAGTGTTGTATCATATCCTACAAGATTTGGAGACATTCCACCCATTCCTTTGCCATCTTCACCATGACATGAAGAACATGCAGCAAATGATGCAGGCTGCTCACCTTTCATACCAGCAGCTACATACGCAGCGATCTCTTCAGCATCTTTACCTGAAGCCAATCCAGCTGGCATTGCCCCCATACCGTACCCAAGTTGATCTTGACCATTCTTGATGACATCCAATACTTGTTCTTTAGTAAATCTAGTTTTAAGAGAAGGTCCAACCAGTACAGTATCTGTATCAATTGCATGACATTGCTTACATCCATTGTCTTTCAATAGTGAATCACCTGTTTTAGCAAAATTACCTTGAGGTGTCTCTTGAGTGCCATTGAACCAAGCATCATATTGATCTTTTTCCATAACAACGATCTTTGAATACATGTAAGAGTGATGTGTACCACAATACTCTGCACACTCTACATCATACTCACCTGTTTTAGTTGCTCTAAACCACTGTTTTGTAGTACGACCAGGCACCACATCCTCTTTCATACGGAAAGCAGGTACATAGTATGAGTGAATCACATCATCATTTGGAGCTGTCATTCTTAAAATAATGTTTGTATCGACCGGTACATAAAGTGCCGAAATACCCATTGTGCTGTTCTCTGTATCATAAACACCACCAATCTTATGAACATGTCCATTCGCATTCGCTGGATATGTATACTTCCACTTCCATTTAGAACCCTCTACATCGATCACAATACTTTGAGTCTCTGGAGGCATTGTTCTAAACATCTGCATCGTTGTGTTACCATAGTAGAAGAATGCCATAACCGCTGCTATAGGAATACCAGTCCACAGTACTTCCAATAGTGTATGGTGTGTTGTCGTACCAATGTCTTCGTTCTTTACTTTATCTGCGCGGTACTTCCACATAAAGTAGAACATCGGTCCTACTACAGATAAAAATAATAATGCTGATAAGACAAAGTGCACCGTAAATGCTGTATCCATTCCAGCATTGAATGTTGATGCATTATCGTTAAATCCTTGTAATGTATTACTCATAAAAACTCCTCCCTAGTTCGCTGCAGGAGCAGTGATATGACTTTCAGCTCCAAATTGGAAATGTTGTACATCGATTCCGATTACAATAATAAAGAATACTGCTACAAGGAATAGTGAGAACCACACCATTGCCCCGATCAGCTTCTCTCCTTTCAAGTGCATATAGTAGATAACAATCAACCATGCTTTTATTACAGCTATTATCATCTGTGCCAAAAATGTAGAACCTGTCATAAACATATGCGGCTGTACAAATGTAACTGCTGTTAACAATAACAATCCAATAAGTACTTTATAATATACTTTTTTCTCTTCCTGATAATTTACTGTCTTAGTGTCCACCTGTAGCTCCTCCTGCTCCGATCATATAGTAGTAAGGGAATACGAATACCCAGATAAGGTGTACGATATCCCAATATAGTGCGATATTCCAGTGTAAGATGTGATGATCTGGTCTTACTTTACCGGCATTGATACGCTTAAGCAACCATAACATAAGACCAATACCAATAATAATATGGAATCCGTGAAGTCCAGTCATTGAAAAGTAAAGTCCAAAGAACAATTTCTGACCAAACGGTAAAGATGACTCTGGCAATAATTTATCATGCATCAAGAAGATACCATGATTATATTCAGCCGTCCACTCAAATCCTTTGATTACCAAGAAAGCGATAGCCAAGATCATAGTTGCCCAGATCATAAGCTTGGAACCTTTTACATCTCCTGCTCTCATTCTAAGCAAACCTAGACCCATTGTAAGTGCAGACACAAGTAGGATAACCGTGTTAATACCGCCTAGCAATCTATTTAAAGATGCTGACGCATCTAAAAAATCTTGTTGATGAAGCTGATTGTAGTATGCCAGTGCAAGGAACATTGCACCGAACATCATTACTTCTGTTAACATAAACAGCCAGAAACCTAGTTTCCCGCCGTAAAAGTCATCTTGCCATCCTTGAACCTCATGCTGGTTCCCCTCGCGATCCGTCGCGATTTCAGGTATATATTCGTGACCCATTAGTGACCTCCTCTTTCGATTGGTTCATCAATTCTCTGCATAGTTTCATAATTAAATTTAACCACTGGCTCACCTTGGTGATACTCATATGGATCAAAGTCAACGTAAGGAACCTTCGAGTGGTTCTCTAATGGTGGTGGCGATGATGGCAAATGCCACTCAAGTGTTGTTGCACCCCATGGATTTGGAGTTGCTTTTTCACCTTTTGTCCAACCTTTATAGAAGATCCAGAACATATATAACATACCTAGAAGTGTCATTACACCACCAACAAATGCGATTTGGTGATAGATTTCAAACTCTGGCAAGTAGTCAAAATAACGTCTTGGCATACCTTTGTAACCAGCAATGAACATTGGGAACCACAAGAGGTTGAATCCTATAAACTGAATGTAGAATGCCAATTTCGCTTTTGCATCATCATACATTCTACCTGTAACCATTGGGAACCAGTAATGCATACCTGCAAACAGTAACCAAACAACCCCTGCAAGAATCGCATAGTGGAAGTGTGCAACAGTATAGT
Organism: Sulfurovum sp.; assembly: GCA_036568165.1. Classification (GTDB taxonomy): domain Bacteria; phylum Campylobacterota; class Campylobacteria; order Campylobacterales; family Sulfurovaceae; genus Sulfurovum. The sequence continues at coordinate 5,012 of DATCTA010000176.1, read as the reverse complement.
AAGTATCCTGAAGGTGAATATCTGCACCGATCATAGTAATAGTAACACCCGTGATACCACCAATAGCAAATGTAATGATCGTTCCAAGTGCCCACATCATTGGCGCTTTTAGAACAATTTTACCTTTATACATGGTTGCAACCCAGTCATAGAACTTTACACCTGTTGGGATAGCAACAAAGAAAGTCAAGAATGAGAACACTGATTTAGCGATATCAGACATACCCGATGTATAAAGGTGGTGACCCCATACTAGGTAACCGATACCTGCAATTGACGCTGATGAAAGTGCGATCGTTCTATATCCAAATACCTCTTTTCTTGAGAAAGTAGGGATGATCTCAGACATGATACCAAATGCCGGAAGAATCATAAGGTAAACCGCCGGGTGAGAGTAGATCCAGAATAGGTGCTGGAACAATACCGGGTCTCCACCTTTAGCCGGATCAAAGATTCCGATACCGAAATATTTCTCCAAGATCGCAAGTACAAGTGTAATACCAACAACAGGTGTTGCTAGAAGCTGGATCCAAGCAGTTGCATAGATACCCCATACAAATAGTGGCATTTTAAAGAATGTCATTCCTGGCGCTCTAAGTCTGTGAATAGTAACAAGGAAGTTAAGCCCTGTAAGAATAGAAGCAAATCCAAGTACAAATGCTGCTACAAGTGCCATGATAACGTTTGTATCAGTATTCATTGAATATGGTGCATAGAATGTCCAACCTGTATCTGCTACACCTTCACCGATGAATAGTGATGCAAGCGCGATGATACATCCTGCAATGTAGAGCCAAAATGTAAACCAGTTAAGCCTTGGGAAAGATACATCTTTCGCACCGATCATAAGAGGCATAACTATGTTTCCAAATATTGCCGGGATCCCCGGGATAATAAATAAGAAGATCATGATCACACCATGTAGTGTAAACGCCTGGTTGAATGTATCTCCATCCATATATTGTCCACCTGGTGCAAACAATTCCAATCTCATTGCAAGTGCTACAAACACTGCAACAAAAAAGAATGTAAACATTACAGCTGCATACATTAGACCAATTCTCTTGTGGTCGATCGTAAGCATCCACTGCATGAATGTACTTTTCGGGTGCCCGATGGCACAGTGTGTTTCGTCGAAATAACTTTTACTCATCTAATTCTCTCCTTTGATTTTGATGTTCTTTTTCATACTTTTCTTGATCTCTTCTTCCTGTCTTAAGAAGCCAGATAAAAAAGATTATTGTGATCGTCAATATAACTGTTGCTGCCACTTTTTCCCAGGCAAAAACATACGTTTTTCCCTTTGGGTCATATGAAAAACAGTATAGTAACGTTTTAGCTATAGTTGGTCCGATCTTTCCCTGTGCTGATTCCAACACCGCCATTTTTACATCAAAAGGAAGTTGTTCGATACCATTCAGGTAACGTGTTATTTTTCCTTCAGGTGAAATAATGATAAGTGTCGCAGCATGGATCCAGTCAACTACACCTGCTTTAGATATTGTCTTTTTATAGGTAAATCCAACTTTATCAGCCAATATAGCTGATGAGTTGTTCTCACTCAATAAAAAACGCCATGCATCTTGAACATACGGTCTGCTCATAGAATCCATATATTGTTTCTTTTTAGCTTTTGCCATTGACGGTGTTTCATCTTCTGCAAAACTGATGGTCAATACTTTATAATCCGTATTTTCAGCCAGATCAAGTCTAGACAACATATGTGCCATATCCTGAAGCTGTGGCGAACAGATACCCGCACATCTATAGTAATTCAAAGAAATAATTGTTGGCTTTCCGCCCATATACTCTTTGAGTGTTTTGCTTTTTCCATCCTCATCGATAAATGTCAAATCAAGCGGGACAAATTCACCTAATTTCTCATTTACACCTAAAGACTCGGCTTGTAATACACTAAACATCAGTAAAACAAGCATCACAATTTTTTTCATATACCCTCCCGCGATTAACTCTATATTCCTAGAAATACGATAAATTCTAGTCCAAAATCACTTAAATGGCAATGAAAAAATATAGTTTATACAACAATTAACAGATAATTAACACTTTTGTGTTACTGAAAGAAATTTTTTTATTTAACTATAAATTTTTATTATTTTAAATATTATATATTTGAATGAAGTAAAAAAAGAGGGGTTTGTAGAGGGAAAGACTACGCTTTCCCTTTTGCACTTTGGATCGAATGGATATATTGGTAATCTACAGAGATATTTTGTTCTTTAGGCAGAGTATTGGAGAGTCTTTGCACCATGCCTTCAAAGTCTTCGAAAAGATAATTTGCCATGGAACCCGGAATAGGATTGATCTCATTGAGGAGGACTTCTCCATCCACAACAAAGAAATCGCAACGGATGATACTGCCTCTGAAAAGAGGATCATATATCTTTTTAAAATTCTCTTGGATCTTTGCTTTCATCTCATCAGTAATATCCGCTGCAAGGACCTGTGAATCCCTGGAAAAGTCCATATATTTTTTTTCAAAATCCAAAAACGCCTCTTTATGCGGCTCTTCCACAATAGAGAGTTCCCATTGCTCCGTATACGAGCCAGCCTGATTGAACTCTTTTACACCTTCGATAAAAGGCTCAATGATCACCTCTGTGTCAAATTCAAAGGCAACATCAAGTGCGTAATCAAGTTCTGATGCTTCTCTAACGATGCTCACACCGATACTGCTTCCCAGGCGAACAGGTTTAATGATCACCGGATAATCCATCGATATCTTTCTCTCATCCTTTTTTGAAAGAAGCTCATATGCTACTGTTTTTACACCCAGACTCTGCGCCAAGAATTTTGTATAGAGTTTATTATAAGAGAGTGCTGAAGCCTCAATACGTGGGGAAATGAAAGGTATATCAAAGAACTCCATCAAAGAAGCTATCTTCCCATCCTCTCCGTCCCTTCCGTGTATCAGGTTCAAGGCCACATCGAAATCGACGCTCTTGCTTCCAAACATCCCATCTATCTGGAAACCGCCATTTTTCAGTGTCAGCTCTTTGGATTTTTTGTATTCACCCGATGAGAAGAGTTTAGAGTTTATCTTCTGTGTATCGATAAGATAGAATTTTCTATCGCTGCTTACGAAGATGTAAATCAGCTCAGTCTTTTTCAACACTTTTTTCATTGTGATGGCTGAAACAATGCTGATCTCATGTTCATAACTTGACCCACCGAACAAAATCGCTAATTTCATCTGCAGTCCTTAAAGCATTTTGGCAAATTCGCCAAAGATATATGCACTTTCGTGTGGTCCGGGACTTGCTTCAGGGTGATGCTGTACGGACATGGTAGGAGAGTCATTGTATCTTAGACCCTCTATCGTATTGTCAAAAAGATTGACATGTGTGACTGTTGCAACCTCTGTAATATTATCAGGAACATTATAGTTGTGATTTTGTGCCGTGATCTCTACTGCTCCGGTGATCTCATTTTTCACCGGATGGTTTCCGCCGTGGTGTCCGAACTTCAACTTAAAAGTATCATACCCATGAGAAATAGAAAGGAGCTGATGTCCCAAACAGATACCAAAAAGAGGTACTTTATGGGCTATAAGCTTCTTGATCTTTTCATGTTCATCTTTCAATATAAGCGGATCTCCAGGTCCGTTTGACAAGAACACGCCATGGATCTCTTTTGCATCAAACATGGTAATGATCTCTTCAGCCGGCATCGAATTAGGTACGACAGTGACTTCCATACCTGCATGCGTAAGCTCATTTAAGATATTTCTTTTGATACCAAAGTCAAGTGCAATGATCTTTTTTGAAGTGTTTGGTGCATCATATTCAAATCTGTCTGCGTTATAGCGTCCCTCTTGATGTACATAGCTCTCTTTGGTACTTACCTGCTCTATGTAGTTCACCTCTTCGATACGCGGTGAGTTCTCTAACACTTTTTTCAGTTCATCTTTATCATGGATCTGGGTAGAGGCAACCATCATCATAGCCCCTTCATCTCTAAGCATTTTAGTTAGAAAACGGGTGTCGATATCTGTGATACCGAGTACATTTTCTCTTTTCAGCAAGGAAGACAATGTCTCTTCGCATCTAAAGTTAGAAGGACGGTCCTGATAACTTCGCACTATGATACCACTGCAGTGTGCACCCTTACTCTCCATATCCTGTGCATTACATCCTACATTTCCTATCTCAGGCATCGTAAATGTCACAAACTGTCCTGCGTAAGAAGGATCAGTAGCGATCTCCTGGTATCCTGTAATAGATGTATTAAAAACGATCTCACCGACAGATGTCCCATCCGCACCGAAACTCTTCGCTTCAAGCATCAACCCATTTTCAAAATACAACGATACTTTATTCATATACTTCTCCTTTTTTTGAGAACAAGTCCCCAAAAAAATTCCTCTCACTAAAGCTACAGCTTCGCTGAGAGAAATTATCAATAGTTGATAATTTATGCATCACAGCATACCTCTTTTAGAAAGCTCTTCTTGGTACAATCTTTCATAAAGCAATTCATAATCCTGAGACCCAGGGATCACCTCTCTCTCCATACCTTTGATCTTTTTATAGACGATATCATCTATCTCATCATACGCATTGGCGAAAGTTTTGAAAGATTTAAAAATAACATTTTTCACCTGGTTTTCATTGACTGTATACTCTGCAAGATAGTTTTCATAAAGTTCATCCAATATCAGGTGGGCCAGGTCATTGTATCTGTCATCATAATCCATGATCACACCATATTCAGGGGCCATTTTCTTTTTGATCATAAAGAAAAGCTGCCTCTCATCTGCATGTTGAAATTCGATCTCATCATAATTCTCGTCCAGGATCTTTTTGACCTTCTCATCAAGCGCATGCTCTTTTGCTAAGTTAGCATCAATGATCTTTTTTGCTGCTTCTACAACCGCTTCTCTACCTTTTGGCAAAGTGATAAAAGGCGCATTGGCCAAATCGATCCCGATCTTCGTTGCTACATACCCTGTTTGTTGTGGTTTTAATCTCATGGCTACCCCTTATTATCGA
>DATCTA010000175.1:0-21453 GCA_036568165.1 Sulfurovum sp. | reverse complement strand
AAGAAAGACGCCGTTACCCTCATCTGCTAGGTTTCAAACAGACGGTTCTCTTCTTAAAATTTCACTTGAAGGTTTTGAAAGTTTTCTTCTCAGCCATCCCAAACTATCTTATGAAATTATTCAGTCTCTACTTGAAAAAATTGAGCTTCTTCAACAAAACATACATTTTAACCTTGCTGCAACCTCCAAAGAAAAAGTATTGAACTTTTATCAGAAAAACCCTAAGTTGGCATTGGATCTCAAACAATTTGAAATAGCCTCTATTCTAGGTATGACACCTGAAACACTCTCGAGAAACATTTCTAAACTTTTGAAAGAAAACAAATTAGTCCAAACTGCTTCTGGATATAAAGTACTTTAATTATTGAATCTTGACAAATATCAATTATAAAAAAATTTTTCTCAATTATAATTCGTGCAATTTATAACATAGGAGATGAAATGTCACTTTCACAATCAACAATCAATACAGTAAAATCTACAGCTGGTATTGTTTCTAAGAATGCAGAAGCAATTACAACAAAAATGTATGAAATCCTTTTTAGTCAACATCCCGAACTGCAAGAATTATTCAAAGATGCAAATCCTGATCAACATAAAAAACTTGCTTCAGCCGTTGGTGCGTATGCTGCAAATATTGATAATCTGGACGTCTTATCAAAAGCGGTTGAGAAAATGGCACAGAGCCATGTACGCACCAACGTTAAACCTGAACATTACCCAATGGTGGGTATTGCAATTCTTGGTGCAATAAAAGAAGTTTTAGGGGATGGGGCTACAGATGAGATTCTTGGTGCATGGAAAGAAGCCTATTTTTTTCTGGCCGATATCTTGATTGCTAGAGAGAAAGAGTTATATGCCTCATAATTAATTCAAGTTTAATGGTTGATTTATTGACTTTTTACTAGGAATTATATGCTTCAAAGGAGACTGCTATGCGTCGTCATTTAAATTGCTATTTTAATAGAATGCGGGGATTGGAAGCTCCTCCATCTCGAACAAGTTTGTCACATGTTATATGGTCTGCAATAGGATCTTTCCTTGGCATTTATCTTATAACAGTGCTAAATCAATACATTTTCATGAATGCATCAGATACTATTTTTCTAGTTGGTTCTTTTGGAGCTTCTGCTGTATTAATATATGGTGTTCCTAATGCGGAGTTATCACAGCCTCGAAATTTAATTGGAGGACATATTATTTCAGCACTCATTGGTATTACAGTCTACAAATATTTACCATTTGAAATTTCTGTCCTAAGTGCTTTGGCCGTTTCTTTGTCGATAGTGGCGATGCACTTCACACGTACCTTACACCCTCCAGGTGGTGCAACTGCGCTAATAGCCGTTATAGGAAGTTCGCAAATCCATGAATTAGGATATATGTTTGTCATAACACCCATTACAATTGGAGCCGTAATTTTATTGATTATTGCACTTGTAGTCAATAACCTTTCTACAAATCCAAATAGGCATTATCCACGTTACTGGTGGTAAAAATTAGAAAAAGTAAAAAACTTATAATTTAACATATTTTATAACGTTTCTCGCTATAGCGACGTTTGCAAGGTATACATCTACACCCTTCAAAAGAAAACCTTATAAAATCTTCTATATCAGGCTGTTTTATAATGAAAACTATAAAAAAAGGTAGTAAGAAAAATACTAGATTTATAAACAGTTGTTTGTTTTAATTGAAAAAAATTTATTGAATAATTTTGAAGTAAAAAAAGTGTCTTCCGGGCAGAAGCCCGAAAGGAGAAATTAGCAAGAGTATGTAGTCATATACTCGTATGCAGTTGGTCTACCTTCATCTGGCCAGATCTGTCTTTCGAACTGATAGTGTTGGTAAGTAGTGATGAATTCTTCAGAGAATACAGGCTTAAGGAAGTCATTGTCTGCGATAAGTGCTTCTACTGCTTCTCTTAGTGTATGAGGCATCTGAGGGATCTTCTTCTCTCTGATCTCATCAAGGCTAAGTTCAAAAAGGTCGATATCCATTGGTCCAACCATTGGGTATCCACCAGCTTTGATACCGTCGATTCCCGCCATAAGAAGTGCAGAGAATGCAAGGTATGGACAAGCAGTCGAGTCAGGGAATCTTGTTTCGATTCTTACAGCCGGCTCGCTCGCACCGTAAGGGATACGACATGAAGCCGATCTGTTCTGGCTTGAGTATGTCAAGATAGATGGTGCTTCAAACCCTGGAAGAAGTCTTTTGTATGAGTTTGTAGAAGCATTTGTAAGTGCTGCAACTGCATGCGCATGTTTAAAGATACCGCTTAGGTAGTCAAGTGCAGTCTTACTTAGGTTACCGTATTCACCTTGTGTATAGAATAGGTTTTTCCCGTCTTTCCAGATAGACTGGTGTACGTGCATACCGTTTCCGTTGTCACCGTAAAGCGGCTTTGGCATGAATGTTGCTGTTTTACCGTTAAGGTGTGCTACCATTTTTACTACATATTTGTATTTTTGTACGTTGTCCGCTGCTTCAAGAAGTGTACCGAATTTGATACCGATCTCACCTTGCCCCTGTGCAACTTCGTGGTGACCAAGAACAACATCAAGACCGATCTCTTCCATGATAAGCATCATCTCAGCTCTTAGGTCTACCATAGAGTCAGTTGGCATTACCGGGAAGTAACCACCTTTTGTACCTGGTCTGTGACCCATGTTTCCGTTTTCATACTTTGTATCGTAGTTCCATCCACCCTCTTCAGTATCTACTTTGTAGTATGCAGAGTTGATGTCATCTCTGAATTCTACGTTGTCAAAGATAAAGAATTCATTTTCCGGTCCGAAGTATGCAACATCACCGATGTTCGCTTCATCAAGATACTTTAGCGCTTTTTTAGCGATAGATCTTGGACACTTCTCATAAAGATCACCTTTATAGATATCATAAACATCACAGAATACAATGATAGTACTGTCAGCAGTAAATGGATCAAGGAATGCAGTTCCAACATCCGGCTTTAAAAGCATGTCTGATTTATTGATCGGCTGCCAAGCATCGATAGATGAACCATCGAATGGAAGACCAGCTTCAAGCATATCTGCACTTACTGCATGTGCTCTATAACTGATGTGGTGCCATGCACCTTTAATGTCTGTAAATCTAAAGTCTACAAACTCTACCTCATTCTCTTCGCAATATTTAAAGAATTCATCTGTACTATTTACAAATTTACCCATGTAACTTCTCCTAAAATTAAAATTATCCTATATTGTAGCCATATATAAATTAGTTACATCAGTGTTTTTGCTTAAAAATTAACCAATTGTCTATCTCTACCTTCAAAAGTAGCAGCTTTTGTATATCCGATCTCTTTTACAATGGATGTTGCTATATCATAACTGAAGCCTACCTGCTCAACAGAGTGGGCATCAGAAGAGAAAGTGATGGGGATATCAAGTTCATAAGCTACTTCTAACAGTTCACGTGACGGATAGAGTTCGCCTATAGGTTTGCGAAGGCCTGCAGTATTGACCTCTAGCACCATATTGGAATTTTTGATGGCCTTCAGTGCATTACTTGCCAGGAGTCTTATATCTTTTTTTGGAAGAAACTTAAATACCTTGATAAGATCGAGGTGTCCTATAATGTCAAACTTTCCTGATTTTGCCATGGCTTCAGTCGCTTCAAAATAGGCTTGCCATATCTCATCTATATCTTTTTCATTCCATCCTGCGATGAATTCAGGGTTGTCAAAACTCCATTTGTCTATGAAGTGTACAGAACCTATCAGGTAGTCTACTTTTGACTGCAAGACTCGTTCATCCATATGCCCAGGAAGATAGTCCACTTCATATCCCAAAAGTATGCTGATATCATTTTTATAGCGTTCTTTGGCTTCCAAGACATCCTGTGTATAAGCTTGCATCTCTTCAAAAGCCAATCGGTAATGTGGATCAAAATCCATCGGTGCATGTTCAGAAAAGCCGTAAATGTCTATCCCAAGTTCGATGGCCTTCTGGATGTACTCATCAATGGTACCTTCGGCATGGTTACAACGCGTTGTGTGATTATGTATATCTATTCTCATAGAATGGATTTTAGCATAAAAATCCCCTAAAACTATTCTTTAACTACTAATAGGGTAAAATAAGACCAAAATTAATCCCTATTAGGAAACAGATGTTACAGCAGAACAAAGTAGAACTTTTAGCACCGGCGGGTAATTTGGAGAAGATGAAGATCGCTCTGAACTATGGTGCGGATGCTGTGTATGGCGGAACCAGTACTTTTTCGCTTCGTATCCGTTCAGGTAAAGAGTTCGATATGGAGTCGTATGCAGAAGGTATTGCATATGCACATGCGCGCGGAAAAAAAGTCTACTCTACAGTGAATTCATTTCCTTTTAATTCACAGATAAAACTCTATGAAAACCACATAGCAAAGATCGCTGAGCTCAAACCAGATGCACTTATCGTGTCAAGTCCGGGGGTGGTCAAGATAGCAAACCGTATTGCACCGGATATTCCTATTCACCTCTCTACTCAGGCCAATGTGATGAATGCAATGGATGCAGAAGTCTACTATGATCTTGGAGTAAAGCGTATCATCGTTGCGCGTGAGATCAGCCTTAAGGATTGTGAAGCGATCAAGAGTCATTTACCTGATCTTGAGCTAGAGGTATTCGTTCATGGATCGATGTGTTTTGCCTATTCGGGCCGTTGTCTGATCTCTGCATTGCAAACAGGCCGTGTTCCCAACCGAGGAAGCTGTGCAAATGACTGCCGTTTTCCGTATGAGGTCTATGCACACAACCCTGAGAGCGGTACTACATTCAGACTGGATGAAGAAGAGGGTATCGGGACCTATATCATGAACGCTAAAGATATGAATATGGCTTCGCATATAGATGAGATACTTGCGTCAGGGGTAATAGATTCATTGAAGATAGAGGGACGTACAAAGTCTCCTTACTATGCAGGTGTAGTGACCAAGGCCTACCGTCATGCCATAGATGATTTTTATGCCAATGATTTTGATGCGGCACGGTATCAGGCCGAGTTAAATACTACACAGAACAGGGGATTTACAGATGCTTATCTTATCTCCAGGCCATTTGAGAGAAGTGATACAGAATCGAATGAATTTTCTATACAGTACGGTACGCATCAAGTGGCAGGACTTGTGAGTGAAGATGGTTTGACCTGGAAATGTAAGGACAAAACATGTATAGGCGATACGGTCGAGATAGTCTTGCCAGTGGGTGCCAGTGTAGAACTTGTAGACAATGAGATCGGCAAGATAGAAGAGGTAGCAGGATCGTATGTCATCACGTTTAAAAAGCTCATGACTAAAGAGGGTAAGGATCTGGAGTGTGTGCATAGCGGAAATTTGAATGACATTCTTTTACCTGCACCGCTTCCTGGATATACGATCTTAAGACGTGAGATCGCTGAAGCGTTAGAAAAAAAAGGGCTTACTGAAACGTCAACACCGATGAAGATGGAACAAAAATCAGAAAGTTCTCATGATCAAACAGAGCAAAAAGCTTAAAATAGAAAGGGGTAAACAATGAAATTCGTATCTATTGTCATCGCATCCAAAAGTGATTATGAAGTGATGGTTGAATGTACAGAGACATTAAAAAAGTTCGGTGTGCCATATGAGCTTATCGTCTCTTCTGCGCATAGAAGTCCTGAAAGAACAAAGAACTACATTCAAACAGCGGAGAAGAAAGGTGCGCAGGTATTTATAGCTGCTGCAGGATTGGCAGCACACCTGGCCGGTACGGTTGCAGCCAATACTACCAAACCGGTACTTGGTGTACCTATGGATGCAGGATCGCTCAAAGGAGAAGATGCACTTTTGAGTACCGTGATGATGTCAGAAGGTATGCCTGTAGGTACACTTGCTATCGGAAAGGCCGGGGCAGTCAATGCTGCGTATCTGGCTATCGAGATCATGGCACTGCAGGATGACGAACTCAAGGTCAAACTCCAGGAAGACAGGATCAGCAAAGCTAAAAAAGTAGAGCTAGACTCATCCGAAATAGAGATACTACTATAATAAACAAATAAGAGATAAGATAGATGAATAAAAACGCCATTACGTTCAGTGAACTTTTGTTAAAACTCCAGCAATTCTGGGCAGAACAGGGATGCAATATCGTTCAGCCCTATGATATCCCCTCAGGAGCAGGGACTTTTCACCCTGCAACACTGCTAAGAAGCCTTGATTCAAAGCCTTGGTCAGCAGCCTATGTGGCACCTTCACGCCGTCCGACAGATGGACGTTACGGAGAGAATCCTAACCGTTTGGGGGCTTATTATCAGTTTCAGGTTCTCATCAAACCGAGCCCTGACAACATTCAAGAGCTTTATCTGAAGTCTTTGGAGTATCTTGGACTCAACCTCAAAGAGCATGATATCCGTTTTGTAGAAGACAACTGGGAATCTCCGACATTGGGCGCATGGGGTCTTGGTTGGGAAGTTTGGCTGGATGGTATGGAAGTGACGCAATTCACCTATTTTCAACAGGTCGGGGGTATCACTTGTGATCCTGTAGCCGTGGAGATCACCTATGGTACCGAGAGGCTTGCGATGTACCTTCAGGGTGTAGATTCTGTCTATGATCTGGTGTGGAACCGTATGGGTGATACTGTGACCACCTATGGCGATGTACATAAAGAAACTGAGTATGAGTTTTCAAAATACCATTTTGAAGTGGCGAATGTGGAAAATCTCTTCAAGCACTTTGAAGAAGCAAGTCAAGAGTGTAACGTTTGTTTGGAAGCAGGACTTCCGCTGGCAGCGTATGATCAGTGTATGATTGCTTCACATGCCTTTAACGTATTGGATGCAAGAAAAGCGATCTCTCAGGCGCAAAGACAGAACTATATCCTTAAAGTAAGAGAACTCTCTATAGGATGTGCGGAGCTTTACAAGTCACAGGAACAAGAGCGTAATGCACGTGTTAAAGGCTAATTTAGCATGAGTAAAGAAGGGATGGAGCATTGATTGAAAAACTGTTAACTTCAAATTTGAAGATGGGAGTGATCGCTGGTGGTCAGCTTGGCAAAATGCTTATCCAAGAAGCCAGCAAATGGGATATCACTACCTATGTACTTGATCCTGATGAAGGGTGTGCTGCAAGCAATGTTGCCTCAGTGTATGTAAAGGGTGACTTCAGGGATTTTGATGATGTCTATGCCTTTGGCAAGCAGGTGGACATCCTTACCTATGAACTGGAAAATATCAATATCGAAGCATTGCAGAAACTTAAAGCTGAGGGTTTGACTATCCTGCCTGATCCTGATACTCTCGCGCTCGTACAGGACAAAGGACTTCAAAAAGAGTTTTACGCCAAGCACAATCTTCCTACTTCTTCGTTTGCGTGCTATGAAGATGAAACGAAGATCAAAGAGGCGATTGCGTCCGGTACACTGGCGTATCCTTTTGTACAGAAGGTGCGTAAAGGCGGATATGACGGACAGGGTGTCTCAGTGATACGAAGCAGTGAAGACAGGCTTTTAGCCGGTCCGTCTATGTGTGAAACGATGGTTGATATCGATAAAGAGATCGCCGTCATCACTGCACGTAACAGTGCAGGTGAGGTGCGTTGTTTCCCTGTAGTGGAGATGACATTTAATGAGAAGACCAACCTTGTCGAAGATCTTTTCTGCCCGGCAGATTTGACACCTGAACAGTCTAAAAGTGCTGAAGAGATCGCTATAAAGGTCATTGAACATTTTGACATGGTCGGTCTACTTGCTGTGGAGTTCTTTATCGACAAAGCGGGTGCAGTGATCATCAATGAGGTAGCTCCAAGACCACATAACAGCGGACATCATACCATAGACAGTGTGGTCACATCGCAGCTTGAACAGCTGCTTCGTGCGATACTTGACCTGCCGTTGGGGAGCACTGAATTGACAAGCCCATCTGTGATGCTCAATCTTTTGGGTGAACCTGGCTATGCAGGACAGGTCTATTATGAAGGTTTTGCAGAGTGCTTGGCTATAGAGGGTGTCAAGATCCATCTTTATGGCAAGAAAAGTACTAGGCCATATAGAAAGATGGGACATGTCACGATTCTAGGAAAGAGCGTCGAAGAGGCATTTGCAAAAGCGGATAAAGTGAAAAGTATGTTAAAGGTGAAATCATGGGAAAAATAGTGGTAAGTATAGTAATGGGATCAGATTCTGATCTTCCTGTTATGCAAGAGGCAGCTAAGATGCTCGAAGAGTTCAATGTGGGGTATGAGTTGGATATCGTTTCTGCACATAGAACACCTGAAAAACTGTTTGAGTTCTCAAGTAATGCGCATAAAAGAGGGATCCAGGTTATCATCGCTGGAGCAGGGGGTGCTGCACATTTACCTGGTATGATCGCTTCATTGTCACCGCTCCCGGTGATAGGCGTACCTGTAAAATCAAGCAACTCCATTGATGGCTGGGATTCGGTTCTGTCTATACTGCAAATGCCTGGTGGTGTGCCCGTAGCTACTGTAGCACTCAATGGAGCCAAGAATGCAGGTATCCTTGCTGCACAGATCGTATCAACGGCTTCAGAAGAGACAAGAGAAGCGATCATTGCATATAAGCAGGGGCTTGCAGATCAAGTGATGCAGAAATCAAAAAGAGTGAAAACACAAAGAGATTAGCATGAAGCTGCAAGAGATTTACAACTATCTAGATTCGATAAGTCCTTTTGAGCTTCAAGAGAAGTGGGACAACTCCGGACTGATCATTGGAGAGATGTCCAGAGAAATATCCCAGATCGTAGTGGCACTGGATATAGATGAAGAGATGATAGAAAAGACCGATGAGAGTACACTTTTCATCGTACATCATCCTCTTATCTTTGGAGGTTTGACACAGCTTGATTTTTCAAAATATCCTTCCAACCTCCTAGAAAAGATGATACTTAAAAAGCAGTCCCTGATCGCAATGCATACCAATTTTGATCAGACGCATTTGAATAGATATGTATTTGAAAAAGTGCTAGGATTTACAACAGAGTCAGAGGATACTTTCGTCTGTACGGCCAGAGGAGAGTGGCATTATAAAGAACTGTTGGGGCTACTAAAAGAGAAGCTCAACCTTCCAACCCTCAAAGTCATAGGTAAAAAAGAGAAGATCATGACCATCGCATTGACGACCGGTGCAGGTGCTTCTTTGATCGATGAGGTTGAGGCGGATTGTTTTTTGACAGGTGATATAAAATATCATGATGCCATGAAGGCAATGAGTGAAGATTTGATGATGGTAGACATCGGACATTACGAGAGTGAGAAATTTTTCGCAGAGATAATTTTGGAAGAGTTGAAAGTTTTACCTCTTTTGGCTATAATTTCAAATTCAAAAAATCCATTTCATATTGAAACGATATAAAGTATGGTATAAACCTTTCAAGCAAATGAATGAGAACCCTTAAATTTCTAAAGGACAGAGATTGAACAGACACCTAAAAGAGCTCATAGAGCTTTCAAAAAAAGACAAAGCTATAGACAGTTATACGCCGCAGTTAGAAGCAGCCAATAAAAAAGTAACCAAAATAGAGAAAAAGATCCAAGCAGCACAGGAAGAGTTGGATGCATTAAATACAAGTATTTCTGAAAAAGAGGCTAGAATAAAAACATTTGAAGAACAACTTGTACTTTTAAATCAACAATTGGCTTCAAATGCAAAAAAATCTAAAGATATCACTAATGAAAAAGAGATGAAAGCACTCTCTTTGGAAGAAGATATTGCTAAAGAAAAGATGACTTTTGCAAACGAAGAGATCGAAAGACTTCAGAACATGAATGAAAAGACAAGATTACTGTTAGAAGAAGCAAATGAAAAACTAGAAACCCTTAAAGCAGAATCTGAAGCGATTCATGAAGTAGTATCTGTAGAAAAAGCCGAGATCGAACAAAACAAAGCTGAACTTTTTGTTGAAAGAGAGCAGCTTAGTAGAAATCTTGAGCAAAAAGTACTTGCTTTCTATGAGAAGATCCGTATCTGGGCAGGCAATACAGCAGTTGTTCCTGTAAAAAAACAGGCATGTTATGGATGTTTTATGAGACTTAATGACAAAACATATTCAGATGTCATCAAAGCTGATGAAATTTGTAACTGTCCTCACTGTGGAAGAATTCTCTACATCGAGAGTGATAAAGAAGCATAAGTGATACACTATGGAGAAAGCTTTCTTTTTTCTCTATAGTATTCTCTCTTTTTTACTCTATCTTGTCGCGCTGCCTTTTTTACTTTTATTCTTTTTTAAATCTAAATATAAAGAGTCACTTCCCGCAAGATTTTTTTTATGGAAGAACAAAGCTTTAAAATCTGATGGTATATGGTTCCACTCATGCAGTTTTGGAGAAGCAAAAGCGATCCATTCTTTAGTGGCTCAGTTTCCTAAAGAGAGTCTGCGTATGAGTACGACCACGCAAACAGGCTACAAGGTGATAAAAGAGTATACAAAACAGAGCAGATACCTTCCTTTTGAACCCTTGCTTTTTGGATGGATAAAACCTCAAAAAGCATTGGTGGTAATGGAGGCGGAGTTCTGGTATCTGCTTTTTGCTCTGGCACAAAGCAGAGGAGCAAAGACCTTTCTTATCAATGCACGTATGAGTGACAGGTCTTTTCCGAAGTATCAGAAGATCGGATGGCTCTACAAAGAGATATTTAAACATATAGATGAAGTCTATGCCCAAACGTCTAAAGACAAAGAACGTCTGGAATCTTTAGGTGCAAAAAATGTCACTGTTACAGGCAATATCAAGTTGGCTCAATTGACCGGAGCGAGCAAAAAATTGCAGAAACCTTCTGGTTTGGTCGTTTGCGGGGCAAGTACGCATGAGGGAGAGGAAGCACTTGTTTTAGAGGCATTTACAGCGCTGAAAAAAGAGCATCCTGAGGCGATTTTACTTTTGGTACCGCGTCACCCAGAACGCTTTGATAAAGTGGCGTCACTTGTAGAGAAAGTAGCAAAGAGCAGGGATCAGGGAGAAAGGGATGATCCGTTACGTTGGCATCGATATTCAGAGCATGAGAGCTTTGATAGTGATATCATTGTGATTGATAAAATGGGAGAGCTGGTCAATATGTATGCGATCAGTGATATAGTGATCCTTGGGGGTGCATTTGAACCTATAGGTGGACATAATGCAGCTGAAGCAGCCCAGTTTGGATGCAAGATCATTTCAGGAGAGCACTACTTCAATCAAAAAGATATTTTTGATGCCATTGAGGGTATTGTGGTAGTGGAAGCATCCAATCTTACCAAAAGATTGTTACAGCACGGATTGCTCAAACCAACAATGATCAAAAACAAGAGTGATATTACTCCGATTGTAGAGAGTATTAAAAGTGTTCTATAATATACAGAACAAGACGGTAAGTATGCGGATTAAAGCTCAACCTTCTGCAAGTAAAAATGAATTTTGTGAGGTCTATGGAGATGATGCGATCAAGATCCGTATCAAAGCACCGGCAGTAGAAGGTGCAGCAAATAATGAGTTGATGAAGTTTCTTGCAAAAAGTTTCAAGATATCAAAAAGTGATATACTTTTTAGATCAGGACAGAACAGCAAGATCAAAATAGTGGAATTCCCACTGAATAATATATTTAACGATTGGATAAAAGCAAATGGCTACAGATAAAGCATATAAAGTCCTTGCAATGGCAAAAGGTATTTCAAATAAAAAAGCTAAAGAGCTTATAGACAGGGGACTTGTCTATGTCGAAGATAAAAAAGTAAAGATCGCAAGGGCTGAGATACGCACAGATACGAATTTCCGAATAGAGTACCCGGAAGAGTTGGAGATACTCTATGAAGATGAAGATATCATTGCCGTCAACAAACCGGCACAAGTGGACAGTTATGAAATACAGGATTCTCTTGAGGGAACAGAACTCCTGCACAGGCTTGACAGAGATACATCAGGTGTGCTTTTATTGGGAAAAAACAGAGACTTCATTGATAGAGCGATCAAAGAGTTCAAGAACCGTAAGGTAGAAAAACATTATGTCGCATGGGTTGAAGGTGTAGTGTATGAAAAAGTAGAGATAGATGAACCTATATTTACTGTAAAAAAGGGTAAAGCATTCTCAATGATAGATCCTGTACGCGGTAAAAAAGCACACACGATGGTTGAACCAGAGGAGGTTCAGGGTAAAAAGTCCAAAGTAAATATCGTAATCACTACAGGACGAACACACCAGATCAGAGTGCACCTCGCACACATAGGACATCCTATCGTAGGTGATGAACAATACGGAAGCCGAACACAGTCAAAACGTATACTCTTACACTCGGCTAAAATCAAAATATTGGATTATGAGTTCAATGCCCCAGAGCCTAAAGACATCGCGAGATATAAGTAAATCTTCGATAAAATCGCACAATTGTATTGAGAAAAATAGAGAAAAATAAGGTAGAAAATGTTTGATACTTTAACCGATAGTTTTAAAAATGCCATAGGTAAAATTCGTTTTCATGATGATGAAAAGGCACTAAAAAAAGCAACTGCTGAACTTAAAAAATCACTTCTGAAAGCGGATGTACATCATAAAGTCGTAAAAGATCTTATTAGCAGTGTTGAGTTAGAGACAAAGCAGCTGGGTGTAGGTAAAGACAACTTTTTAAAAGCACTGCAAAGCAAACTTACAGAGATTTTAACGATAGAGGGTGCACCTAAAGGATTTACCTTTGCCTCTAAACCGCCGACTGTTGTTTTGATGATAGGTCTACAGGGATCAGGTAAAACAACGACTACCGGGAAATTGGCCTATTTTCTAAAAGAGCAGAAGAAGAAAAAAGTATTGGTTGTCGCGGCGGACCTCCAGAGACTTGCTGCGGTAGAGCAACTTAGACAGATCACTACACAGATCGGAGTGGAACTGGTAGCCGATGAGAATGCATCACCGGTGGAGATCGTTAAAAAGGGACTTGCAAAGGCACAAAAAGAGCTTTATGATGTGGTACTTATAGATACTGCAGGACGTTTGGCGATTGATGAAGAGCTCATGGATGAACTTGCCGAAGTAAAAAGTGCAGCTGATCCAGATGAACTTTTCTATGTCGCGGATGCCATGACGGGACAGGATGCGGTCAGAACAGCACAGACCTTTAAAGAGAAGATAGGAATCACGGGTGTCGTACTTTCGAAGTTTGACGGTGATTCCAAAGGTGGTGTGGCTCTTGGTCTTTCACAACAGGTAGGTGCACCGCTTCGATTTATCGGTGCGGGTGAAAAGATGCCGGATCTTGAGCAGTTCATCTCAGACAGGATCGTTAGCCGTTTGATGGGGGCAGGGGATGTGGAATCCCTTGCAGAAAAAGCTGCAGCTGCTATAGACCCTAAAGAGGCGAAAAAGTTCACACAGAAGATCAAAAAAGGTCAGTTCAACTTTAATGACTTCCTTGCACAGATGGAACAGATGAAAAAGCTTGGAAGCATGAAATCTATTATGGGTATGATCCCTGGAATGGGGAACATGGCCAAGCAGTTGGGTGATCTGGATCTCGAAAATTCGGATGAGATCAAAATGATCAAAGCGATGGTATCTTCGATGACACCTAAAGAGAGAGAAGATCCGGATCTTCTTAACAATACACGTAAGAGACGTTTGGCAGCGGGTGCAGGACTTGATCAAATGCAGGTCAACCGCGTGCTCAAACAGTTTAAAAATGCTGCAAAGATGGCGAAAAAGCTTTCAGGCAAAGGCGGGATGAAACAGATGCAGGATATGATGGCACAGATGCAAGGTGGTGGTTTTCCGGGTCTTCGCCGTTAAGATACTGCTGCGATATTGTAGCAGGCCTGCTCCTCTGTTTAAATCATCTAATTTATATTTAATAAATTCTTTATAATCTTTATGATAAAATCGCGTTCCTAAAGTATTGATGAGTGTTTTAGTCATTAAAAACAGTTGTCAGTACTTGCAATAAGTCAAAAATTAAAGGACATATATGACAAAGATCAGAATGACAAGAATGGGTAGAAAGAAAAAGCCATTTTATAGAATCGTAGTAACAGACAGTAGAAAAAGAAGAGATGGTGGTTGGATCGAAGCGATCGGTTACTATAATCCGGTAACTGAAAACAAAGAGCTAACTATTGATCAAGAGAGATTGAACTACTGGCTAAGTGTTGGTGCTCAGATGAGTCCAACAGTAACAAGACTAACAGGTAAATAATAGTCTTAATGATTAAAGACTTCCTGATCTCATATGCTAGACTTTTAGTAAACAATCCGGAAGATATCTCTGTAGAGATATCCCAGATCGATGATAGTCTGGATGAGATCACCATCTTTGCCAACAGCGAAGATATCGGTAAGCTTATCGGTAAAGAGGGAAGAATGATCAACTCTATCAAAACAGTCATCTCCGGCTGTAAAGCAAAAGGCGGTAAAAACTACCGCGTCAACGTAAAAGCTTCAAAGTAATACATATGTCAAATGACAGTTCTCTTATCGCTCAGATAGGACGTACCATAGGACTTTGGGGTGATCTTAAATTTTATATTCACACTGATTTTCCAGAACAGTTCAAAGTAGGTAAAACCTATAAAAGTGATCGTGGTGATCTGACGATCGCAGATATCAATCATGCACGCGGAACGATTCGTTTTAGAGGATATGAAAGCGTTGATGTTGCAAAGAAACTGACCAATGCCAAAATTTTTGCCAATCAAGAGCAGACAAGAGAAAACTGTGAGCTGGAAGAAGGGCAGTATTTTTGGTTCGATGTGATAGGTTGCAGTGTCAAACAGGATGATGAAATTCTGGGACAAGTAGATGATATCCAGCGAATGGGAGATACGGACTATCTTTCTATCAAGACAGATAAACATTTGGTTGATGTAGGCTTTTCTAAACAATTTTTGCTTCCATATATAGAGCGTTACATCATCAAAGTCGATACAGATGAAAAAATAGTCTATACAAAAGATGCCAAAGATATACTAGAGGCAAGTTGATATTATGAGATTTTCCTTTGTGACACTTTTCCCAAATCTTATCAAAGGATATTTTTCCGAGAGTATCTTAAAACGTGCTATCGAAGATGACAAGATCTCTATCGACTTTTATAATCCGCGTGATTTTACCGAAGATAAACACAACCGTGTAGATGCACCGATGATAGGCGGAGGGGCAGGTATGCTTATGACGCCCCAGCCTTTGATGGATACACTTGATAAGATCAAAGAGATATCACCCAAGGCATATATCGTATTTCTCTCACCAGTCGCAAAACCTTTTACGCAGAATGATGCCAGACGCCTTGGAAAAAAAGAGCACATTGTGCTTGTAAGCGGTCGTTATGAAGGTATAGATGAACGTGTGATAGAGTCTCAGGCCGATGAATTGTTTTCGATCGGAGATTTTATATTGACCGGTGGAGAACTGGCAAGCATGGTAGTTTGTGATGCAATAAGCCGTAATGTAGAAGATGTTTTGGGAAACAGTGACTCTTTGGAGATTGAGAGTTTTGAGGAATCACTTCTAGAAGCCCCTTCTTTTACGAAACCTGTAAATTATAACAACCAGGAAGTGATTTCAGAATTTTTAAAGGGTAATCATAGTAAAATCACGGACTTAAAAAGAGGGCTGGCTTTGTGTAAAACAAAGTATTTTAGGCCAGACTTATACAAAAAAGGTATAACACATGAGAAATAAATATATTGAAAGCTTTGAGCAAGCACAAATTGAAAGCAGAAACATTCCAGAGTTCAGAGCGGGTGATACAGTAAGAGTAGCCGTTAGAATCAAAGAGGGTGACAAGACAAGAGTTCAGAACTTTGAAGGACTTTGTATTGCGATCAGAGGTCAAGGAACTGGTAGAACATTCAACGTAAGAAAAATGGGTGCAAACTCTATCGGTGTTGAAAGAATATTCCCAATCTATTCAGACTCTATCGAAAGTATCGAAGTAATCAGAAGAGGTAGAGTAAGAAGAGCTAAATTGTTCTATCTTAGAGAGCTTAAGGGTAAAGCAGCAAGAATCAAAGAACTCAGAAGAAAGTAATATTTCTTTCTGCTTCAGAGCATTTTCGGCTAAATGGGCTTTGTTCCATTTGGTCACTTACTACACAAAACCCATTTAACCAAAACTACAATAAATCAAAAATAAATATACGTTTTATAACTTATAGAACTAAAATAATCTTTTTTCTTTCATTCATAATTTTCTAGTTGCTATAATATTTTAAAATTTATTCAGGGACCCCATCATGCTATCATCCATAGGACATAGACTACTTTCACTGCTTCAACTTTTGCTTGTGATGACTTATATCATCTTTGAAGAGTTGATTTGGGAAGGGATCGCTAAACCTGTCTATCAAGCGATACATGCACTTAAAATACTTCAGCGGCTTGAAGTAAAGTTGGAGACCTTCAATCCTTCTGTGATTCTTCTTATCTTTGTTGTCTTATTTGTGATTGTGGAGGCTGCAGGTATTTATGCGGGAATGTTATTTGTCAGCGGTCAGGTGTATATTGGTTTGATGCTGTATATCTCTAAGATCCCTATTGCTGCATTTACTTTTTGGCTCTTTAGAGTGACAGAAGAGAAGCTTATGCGATTTGGTTGGTTTAAGTGGCTGTATGAGTGGGTCATGAAAGCGATTGATTGGATAAAGTCCCGTGAAATACATCAGAAGATGATGGAGCGGTTAGTACAATTCAAAATGCGTGCAAAAGCGTTCAAAGAAAAGTATTTTTCTGGTAAAAGTCCGTTTATAGAGAAAATGAAACAGTTTTACAAAACAGTAAAAGAGTCTTTACGAAAATAGAATAGATGATGAAAAAACGAATTCTTCTGTGGGCAGTTCTTTTGCTTTTCATTACTATTATTGCTCTATTTAGTATTGAAGAGAGTCGTACTTTTATTATCGCGTTATTTTTGAGGATCATACTGTTTGTGAAGAAAAACCTTTTTGCACTTTTGGCTGCATTTTTTCTTGTAAAAGGAAAATTTATTTTAAAACTTTTTCTCAAAAAGTTAGCTATTCTCTCAGCCACTGGATTAGGAAAGCGTTATGTGGTAGAAAAAGTGGTAATGGAGAATGTCAAAATCCATTTTTTAGATCATCTTTCACATGATATGAAAAGAGTGGTTAGACATGCAAAAAAGAATTTTCAGAATTTTCCTCCGGTCAAAAAACTGATCACTGTTTTTGCTTTTCTTGGATCTTTGGGGTTTATCGTAAAGTTCATGGGAGGTATGATCGCTGTCAAAGTCTTTTTTGCCAAAGTATGGAGCTTTTTGTTGGCTCTATTTTTAAAAGTAGGTACAGCGGTCACTTACTTTTTTACGGATTATTTATGGGGAAGCTGGCTTGCACCGGTAGTGGAAGTCATTATCTTTACCTGGATACTTGCATGGATGGAAAAGGTGCCTTTTTTAGCCAAAGGTCTACGTAAGATCTATGCATTTTTCATATTTTTGTTTGGATGGGTTGAGTATTATATGGAAAAAATATTCCATATACCTCTCAAAAGCTTTTTGAAATGGCTTGTGAAGAAGATAAAAGAAAGTATCGATCATTTTATTGAGGATGGATATCGCCCAAAATGGAGAAGAGTACAAGAACACAGAACACTTCACCCCAATAGACATATGATCCTTCAAAATAAACGTGAAAACAGATCAATGAAACGAAAAAAGAGAAGAGAGCTTACTCTGAGAGAAATGATCCTTCAGACAAGAAAAGCAAAGAATAGATAACTACCGGTGACCTTTATCAGCGTTTCTTGACACTAGCATGTTCATCTTATCTCCGCCTATGTTGTAGGCTTCTCCAAATCCAAATGTAGCTTCACCATAGATAGGTGCAAGTGCATACAGGTTAAAGTCCTTCATTCCTATAAGCATAGCAATAAGCGAAGGATCAAATTTATCTTGAAAGTGTTTCATTACACTGTGAAATGTCTCTTCTTCTCTAGAAATTTGGGTCACATCACATTGCAGCGATATACGTTTTCTTGCAAAGATATTTTTACTTTTTGTTTCATCTTCTATAAAGAGGACAGATGCTTTAGGAGTGACATGTATGTTTTTTGCATGCGTCGCAATATCTGATATGAAGATATAGAGTTCTTCTCCATCATAGTAAAAAGGTGCATAGGATGAGAAAGGGTAGCCGTTACTGCCCAGTGTTCCAAGAACAACACTTTGAAAATCAGCTAAGAGTTCTGAAAGTACTTTCATGGTTCAGTATGCTCTATTTTTCATCGCTTGTTGGGCTTCACGCTTGAGCGTCTTTTCTTTCATGTCTGCGCGTTTGTCATGCAGTTTTTTACCTTTGGCAATCGCGATACTTACTTTGGCGATGTTACGTTCATTAAAATAGATCATCAACGGTACAATGGTAAGTCCCTCTTTATGGACTTTTACATAGAGTTTTTGAAGCTCTTTTTTATGCAAGAGAAGTTTTCTTGGTGCACGTGTATCAGGGACAAAATATTTATTTGCTGTTTCCAAATGAGCGATATGTGCATTCATTAGGTGGAGTTCGCCCTTGATAAAGCGGCAAAAAGAGTCGGCAAGATTGGCACGTTTTTCACGCAGTGCTTTGACTTCAGCACCAGCCAGTACAATACCCGCTTCAAACTTCTCAAGTATCTCATAATCATGTCTGGCTTTTTTATTTTGTGCTACGATATTGATCGCCAAATCTGTACCTTTATCTATATTTTCTGGAATTATATCATATAATTCCGGATGGACAATACTGAGCATACTCTTGAAATACTCTATAAGGATGAATACCTCATCGCTATCAATAAGCCTTCAGGTCTGCTTGTACACAAGTCACCTATAGATAAACATGAAACACGGTTCGCACTGCAGATGCTGC
The DNA here is from genome assembly GCA_036568165.1 of Sulfurovum sp. GTDB lineage: Bacteria > Campylobacterota > Campylobacteria > Campylobacterales > Sulfurovaceae > Sulfurovum. Next base: position 2,636 of record DATCTA010000175.1, on the reverse strand, counting down.
GTGACCAGATAGGTCAATATGTCTATCCGATCCATCGTTTGGATAAACCTACATCGGGTGTATTGCTTTTTGCGTTGGATGCTAAGACGGCGAAAAGTATGTCAGAGCTATTTCGATCATCCAAAGTAGAAAAAGAGTATGTGGCCATAGTGCGAGGATTTACTCTAGAAGCATTTATCATAGACTATCCGCTAAAACAGATGTTAGATACCAAAGAACAGAAGCTTCAGGGTGTTACTAAAGACGAACAGGAAGCACTAACATACTTTAAGCGACTGGCAATAGTGGAGCTACCTTTTCCTATCAGCCGTTATCCCGTTGCACGTTATTCATTAGTAAAGCTTGTTCCCAAGACAGGGAGAAAGCATCAGCTCAGGCGTCACATGAAACATATCTTTCATCCCATTGTCGGTGATACGAAGCATGGAAGAGGTGAGCACAACAAGCTCTTTAGAGAGAAATTCAACTCTCATAGACTTTTGCTGCATTCAAACAGGCTTACTTTCACTCATCCTGTCAGTCAAAAAGAGATAGTGATAGAAGCCTCATTGGATGATAGCTTCAAAGCGCTTTTTAACGCTTTTGACTGGGATATCAACAGTGTGAAAGTGTAGTAGTACTATTTCAGACGAAAAAATGTACTGCCGCTTCCTGAAAAGAACCATCCCTCTTTCGCCACTTTTTTGAGTTCAGGATAGGCAATGATCGCAGCCTTATAGAGATCGTTGAGCTTCAATGGATCTGCAATGCGCTCAAGCAGTGTCTTCGAGTCCATCTCATCCCATCCGATAAAAGAGCTGAGTTTAATATCGCTTAGCAAGTGTTCTTTGAATGTCTTGTATACAACAGTAGTGTCACATCCTATGTTGGGTGTAAAAAGTTCTAAATGAAGCGGCTCTTCCTCAAAAGGTTCAACGATCTCTCCAAAACCGCTGACATTAGCCGAAGGATAGTTATAGATGAAAAACGGAAGGTCTGCGCCAATCGTACTTCCAAGCTGGGCGAGCTCTTTTGTGCTTATCAGAAGGTTGCATACCTCTTTGACCAAACGCATAAAAGCAGCCGCATCCGAACTGCCTCCGCCTAAACCTGCCTGTGAGGGTATACGTTTGGTGACAACCACTTTATGCTTATAGAAGAAGTTGAGTATATCCAGGTCGCCGGTATGGGCATTTAGGGCTTTGTAGGCTTTGTATATGGTATTGGATTCAAGAGGTACATCATCACATCCCTCGATGGTAAAGCTGTCACATTCACAAGGTTCAAAAGTAATGGTATCATAGAGATCTTCTACTTGCATAAATCTTGAAAGAAGGGTATGGTAACCGTCTTTGTGACCGGTGATCTTTAAAAATATATTGACCTTTGCATGGGCTTTGATACTGTAGACTGAACCATTTTTTTCTATAGTTGATCGCATACTTTTAGGTTTGTCTTCATTTTCGTTATTTATCCCTGCAGGAGGAGTATCGATATCCCAGTATCCGCCTTCATCACCGCCTTCAAAACCACCCATATCACTAAACCTTTCTTATAAAAATTGGAGATGTATTATACAATAAAAAGAAGATGGGGCTTTTCCCAATCACGCTTCCTCAAATTTTGGGATACGGTTAAACCGGTATGTGACCTCTTCGCCTGCTATCTCGATGATAGAGAAAAAGTTGGAAGTCTCTATCAGATAAACTCCATCCTCTTTCGTTTCAAAATATTCCGGTGAGAGCTTTTTCCCCAGTTCCACATACTCTTCATCGCCTGTGTAGACATTGGTAGGGATAGCCAAGTGTGTAAACGGGTTCAGGGCTTTTTCATCATCAAAGTAGAATTGCCCTTCATGGATACGGTGCAAACTGGAAAGCGTCCCATCCACTCCGAGCTTATCTGCGATCAGTGCTCCCAAACTTCGAATGTAGGTACCTTCGCTTACTGTGGCTTCGAAGTGTACAAAAGGATGATTATAGTTGAGCAGTTTGATATCATAGATGCTTGAGGTGATAGTCTTAAGCTCCACTTCTACACCCTCTCTGGCAAGCTCATACGCACGTTTACCATTGATTTTTTTGGCACAGAATTTTGGAGGATAGTAGGTAAGCTCCCCTTTGAGAGAGTCCAATACTTCTTTTATCTTTTGTTCAGTAAATGCAGGCACCTCTTTAATGCTGTCTATCTTCTCAATATCAAGGCTTGGAGAGTTAGCCCCAAGCCACAGGGTAGCACTATAGCTTTTAGGTGTTTTGTTAAGGTATTGGAAAAGTTTGGTGTATTGCCCTGTAGCAACAATAAGACACCCTGTCGCAAAAGGATCAAGGGTACCGGAAAAACCTACTTTCTTTGTCCCATATTTGCGCTTCACATACCCCATATAACCGTTAGAAGTACGAAAAATAGGTTTGTTTACGACAAATAATCGATTCACAGATGATTTCCTTTAGTATCCACTTTTAATCACACGTAGTGTGCCCTGTCGTTTCGAACGCCCTGAAAGCGAAGCGATTCGAGAGATACGACGATTTTTGCTTCGTTTTTCTAAAAAATGAAGGGAGAAGCACCATCACACTTCAAAAAAAGGGTAATTTGAAAAATTAAGAATATCTAAGACTAAATACTTTGAACAAATGAACTTAATATCTCTTTTT